>NZ_JBQFRP010000014.1:0-137286 GCF_056537465.1 Ruegeria sp. CE8 | reverse complement strand
TCACCGTCGAGCTGATCGCTCCGATCGCGATGGAAGACGGCCTGCGTTTCGCCATCCGCGAAGGCGGCCGCACCGTCGGCGCCGGCGTCGTCTCGAAAATCATCGAGTAATCACGGTAAGTCGGGTTTCGACCCGACATAGCGTTGAAACTAAAGAAGGCCGCTCCCTTGGGGGCGGCCTTTTTTGCGTTCTCCTAACTCCGAAAATGCCCCTTTTTTGGTTGTTTGAAATTGTCCGGCACTCCACGCCGCTTTTTTGAAATCGCAGATCACCGAACTCGTGAGTTTTCTGGTTGTCTCGACGGCTGTCCGGAGTAACGGTATGCTGTTTCATCACTTGACCTGATCCGCTTTTGAGGAGCTTGTTTGATGCAAACTTTGGTTCAAACTTTGGTTCAAATCCATTAATTCATGGAAGACTACCTTCTTCTTTCTTTTATTCTTCTTGGGTCAGGCATCGCCATTGTCCCGATTGCCGTGTGGCTTGGGCTCGGGTCAGTTCTGGGTTTCCTCATTGCCGGCATGCTTCTTGGTCCTGTCCTGACTGCGCTGAATGTCGATGTCGTTAGCATGGAGCAGTTCGCAGAATTTGGCGTTGTCATGATGCTGTTTCTGATCGGGTTGGAACTGGCGCCAAAGAAGCTCTGGGACTTGCGGCGCAGGCTATTGGGGCTAGGCGGGCTGCAACTGCTTTGCACGACCCTGGCGATTATGGCGCCGGTGATGGCACTTGGCCAACAATGGCAGGTGGCGCTGGCTATCGGACTGATCTTTTCATTGTCGTCCACAGCCATCGTGCTTCAGACACTGCACGAAAAAGGTTTGCTCATGGGCAGTGGCGGGCAATCCAGCTTTTCGGTCTTGTTGATGCAGGACATCGCCGTGATCCCAATTCTCGCGATGTTGCCGCTTTTGGCGCTGCCCGACCTTGCCGCGATGGGGGGCAGCTCTGTTAGTCACGGACCCACGACAAGCACCGGGCATTCGTTGAATCTTGTGCAGGGCCTGCCCGGATGGTTGAGAGCGCTTGTCACGCTTGGTTCGATCACACTGGTCATTGTCGGCGGGTCTTATCTGATCGGACCAGTGTTCCGGTATGTCGAATCCGCCAATCTGCCTGAGCTGTTCACAGGTATGGCGCTTACCATTGTCGTCGGGGTTGCCGTGTTGATGATGGCCGTTGGTCTGACCCCGGCATTGGGCGCGTTCATTGCAGGTGTGGTGTTGGCCAACAGCGAGTATCGCAATGCACTGGAAAAAGAGATCACTCCGTTCAAGGGGCTGTTTCTTGGGTTGTTTTTTGTCAGCGTCGGGGCCTCGGTGAACTTCAGATTGATGGTTGATCACATCGGTCTGGTTGTCGCGCTGACCCTTGGTGTGATGATCATCAAGGCAGTGGTTCTTTTCGCTCTGGGCCGATTGTTTGGCATTTCCGGCGCAGGCAATTGGCTGTTTGCGCTGGGGATGGCGCAGGCCGGAGAGTTCGGGTTTGTGCTGTTGTCTTTTTCGGTCGCTACGCATGTATTGAATGCTGATCTGGCGAATACTCTGATTATTGTCGTTGCCTTGTCGATGGTGCTGACTCCGCTGTCTTTTTTGTTTTACGACAAGGTCATTTCACCCCGGTATGCGCCGTCTGCCGCGTCTGAAGATTAGCGGCACCGTGGCCCCGGCCGAGGGCACTGAGATAGTCAGCCTAGAGACATGGTGCCGCTCGGTGTTGAATTGATCGCCCCGATCGCGATGGAAAACGCTCTGCGCTTCGCGATCCGCGAAGGCGGCCGCATCGTCGGGGGCAGCGTTGTCTCGAAAATCATCGAGTAAGTCGCTCCCGCGAATACCGACAGAAAGGGCACCCAAAAGGGCGCCCTTTTTTGTTAACCCTCTCCCAGGCCATAGTGAGACGAGGGCTGGTGAAATCTGCGATCGACAACCACACCGACGCAAACTACCCGAACAGGCGTTCATTGGGCCGTTTTGTAGTTTGGGTAGGGCTATAGCTGCGGTGAGTTTTGCAAGTTGCATTGTCCAAAAAAGTGCTCATAAATATCTCAGTCGATCCACTCTGAAGCGAACGTTCAGGGAATTCTTTACAATGCACGAAATCGTACAAAGGCTGTCCAGGCGTTTGAAGCGCAGCTATGAGGTTCTGCCGAACAAAGAGACAGGCAAATACATCCGCAGTCTAGGTTTTGACGTCCGAACCGTCATTGATGTTGGGGTCGCCGGTGGAACCGCGCATCTGTATGAGGCATTCCCCGACGCCAAGTTCGTTTTGATCGAACCGATTGCAGAATACGAAACAAAGCTTCGAAGAAACTGGTCGGGCAAAATCGACTTCGACTTTCATGCCTGCGGTGTCGGGGCGGAGGGCGGGCTGACAACGCTGCGTATCCCAACGGTTGGTACCCGGTTGATGGGGACACGCGCGACCATGCTGGAATTCGAAGAATCCGCCACAGCGCAGATGTCAAAAATCGAAGAACGGCAGGTGCCGGTGAAGACTCTTGACGAGGTTGCGTCAAACTACGAAGGGCCATTCGGTTTGAAAATTGATGCGGAGGGTTACGAAATCGAAGTCATTCGGGGCGCCTCAGAATTGTTGAAAAACTGCGCCTTCGTCTTGTCCGAAGTTTCAATTCGCCGCCGTTACCGCGGCGGCTATAAGTTCAGTGATTTCGTCTCGGTTATGGCCGGTCATGGGTTTGAGTTGCACGAGTTCATTCGGCTTCCGTCACCGCAAGCAACCGATTGCGACGCGATTTTTGCGCCTTTTGACAGCGCTTTGTTCGACTATCGGGATTTGAAGCTTTCGCGCATGGCAAAGAGGAGGCGCTAGGTCGCAGCGCTGAGACGAAAATCACGGCATAAGGCAACTTACCGACTGGTAGGCGGTCGTTGCTCTGCAGGGGCAAGGAGAGCCCGCCCCGTTGAACAGTAAAAGGCCGTCCCTCGGGGGGCTTTTGTTCTTGCCTACGCTTTTCAACTATGGCTTTTCCAACGGCAATTAATCGAATGGCGTTCGGAAACGTAATCCAGAACAAAACCGTGGCTGCCAACCCTGGCCCAAAAAGGACAATGATGATCATCCAACCGGGTGCTTGTATTAGGCCGAACCACGCTCCTGACAGTGCAAAGAACAGAAAAGTCAGAAGTAGCACTACACCTCCGATTTTCTTCGAACAGTAAATGACTTCTTGGGGAACTGCCGTTGTGTTGTGTCGTCTGAAGTAGAATATCGCTGCCAAGTATGACCCAATCGCAAACGGTAATACCGCAGTGAAATCTGGGCGAAAGTCTCGACTATGCCAAAGCGACCGAAAGGCACGCCCCGAGTTATACCCATTAAATCGTGGGAGAAAATGGAAACGAGATGGGATTCCGCAATGCCGGGTATCAAAAATGACCAAAACTGCCAGAATGATTTTGACACGATCTCTGCTCGCTTAGAACAGCCACCTCTGTTCAATCGTGGTTATGTCGTCGCTTTGGGAAAAGGTAAGAAATACACCCTTGCCAAACCCCGCCAACCCCACTAATACGCGCGAGTTCTCAACAAGAACATCAAGGCGGGGAGATTCCCGCCTTTTGGGTTCGAAGAGGGTTGGCGATGCGCGTCTGTCCTCCTCTCAACCTCAACGCCTGATAAAAGGCTGTTAATATGCAAAGCCAAAACATCCGTATTCGGCTGAAGGCATTTGACTATCGCGTTCTGGATGCCAGCACGCAAGAGATCGTCAACACTGCCAAGCGGACCGGCGCGAACGTGCGCGGCCCGATCCCGCTGCCGAACAAGATTGAGAAGTTCACGGTTCTCCGTGGCCCTCACGTTGACAAGAAATCCCGCGACCAGTTCGAGATCCGCACTCACAAGCGTCTCTTGGACATCGTTGATCCGACCCCCCAGACCGTTGACGCGCTGATGAAGCTCGACCTCGCTGCTGGTGTGGACGTCGAGATCAAGCTGCAGTCGTAAGATCGGAGGGTATTGATTATGCGCTCTGGTATTATCGCAAAAAAAGTCGGCATGACCCGCCTGTTCATGGAAGACGGCAAGCAGATTCCTGTGACCGTACTTCACCTGGACAACCTGCAGGTCGTTGCACAGCGCACCGCTGACAAAGACGGCTACACCGCCGTTCAGCTGGGTGCCGGTGCTGCCAAGGCAAAACGCACCTCGAAGGCCATGCGCGGTCACTACGCCGCTGCCAAGGTCGAGCCCAAGCGTAAGCTGGCCGAGTTCCGCGTCTCCGAAGATGGCCTGATCGAAGTGGGCGCCGAGATTTCGGCAGAACACTTCCTGGAAGGTCAGAAAGTTGACGTTTCGGGTACCTCGATCGGTAAAGGCTTTGCCGGTGCAATGAAGCGCCACAACTTCGGTGGTCTGCGCGCTTCGCACGGTGTTTCGATCAGCCACCGTTCGCACGGTTCGACCGGTCAGTGTCAGGATCCGGGCAAGGTGTTCAAAGGCAAGAAGATGGCCGGTCACATGGGTGCTGCCCGTGTTACCACCCAGAACCTGGAAGTCGTCAAAACCGACGCCGACCGTGGTCTGGTCTTCATCAAAGGCGCCGTTCCCGGACCGAAATCGGGCTGGGTTACAGTCAAGGACGCCGTGAAGAAGAAAGCACCGGAAGGCCTGCCTTTCCCGGCTGCTGTGAAATCGGCTGCAACCGAAGCACCTGCGGAAGAAGCTCCCGCGGAAGGTGGTGAAGCATGAAACTTGATGTAATCAAACTGGACGGCGGCAAAGCCGGCGACATCGAGCTGAACGCCGATCTGTTCGGTCTCGAGCCGCGCGCGGACATCCTGCACCGTGTGGTCCGTTGGCAGCGCAACAACGCGCAGGCTGGCACCCACAAGGTCAAGACCCGCTCGGAAACCAGCTACTCGACCAAGAAGATCTATCGCCAGAAGGGCACTGGTGGCGCACGCCATGGTGACCGTAACGCGCCGATCTTCCGCAAGGGTGGTATCTACAAGGGCCCGACCCCTCGTTCGCACGGCCACGACCTGCCGAAAAAGTTCCGCAAGCTTGGCCTGCGCCACGCTCTGTCGGCAAAAGCCAAAGCAGGTGAACTGGTTGTGATCGAGAACGCCGAAGCCGAAGGCAAGACTGCCGCTCTGGCCAAACAGGTTGCAAACCTGGGCTGGAAACGCGCTCTGGTCATCGACGGCGCGACCGTGAACGAAGGTTTCCTGAAGGCGTCGCGCAACATCGAAGGTCTGGATATCCTGCCGTCGATGGGTGCAAACGTTTATGACATCCTCAAGCGTGACACCCTGGTGCTCACCAAAGCGGCTGTCGAAGCACTGGAGGCTCGTCTGAAATGAGCGCGAAGGCAGAACACTACGACGTGATCCGCAAGCCGATCATCACCGAAAAGTCGACCATGGCGTCCGAAAACGGCGCGGTTGTCTTTGAAGTGGCGATCGACAGCAACAAGCCGCAGATCAAAGAGGCCGTTGAGGCGCTGTTTGGTGTGAAGGTCAAAGCGGTGAACACCACCGTGACCAAAGGCAAGGTCAAGCGGTTCCGCGGCCAACTGGGCAAGCGGAAGGACGTCAAAAAAGCATACGTCACCCTGGAAGAGGGTAACACCATCGACGTTTCCACCGGTCTCTGATCGGACCCGTCTTTGGAAATAGATGAAAACCCCCGCGAAAGCGGGGGTTTTTCGTTTCTGGACCCGACGTTTTGGGGGGCGGTGGTTTTCTCACCCGGTTATGGTATTCTGATCTTTGAATGCCTGGATTGGGGGATTAGAGATGTTCGTTTTATCGCGACAGCAAGGTTTCGTTTGTGCCAGCGCAATGGTGGCCGGTTTCATGTCCTTCGGTGCGCATGCTTTCGAAGGATCCGTCGATCCCGAGGCAGTGGGTCTGGAAGAAACGTACTCGCCCTTTGTGGGGCGCTCGTACCCGGACACCGTTTTGTTCGGTGATCTGCACTTTCATACCGAGATCTCATTTGATGCCGGGCTGATCGGCACTTCTCTGACCATTCACGACGCGTTCCGCATTGCCCGCGGTGACAAGATCATCTCAAACACCGGTCAGCCAGTGCAACTTATCCGCCCGTTGGATTTCCTGGCGATCACAGAACATGCCGAAATGCTTGGTCTGGCGACGGCGATCCGAACGTCGAACCCGCGGCTGCTGCAGGATGAATGGGGCAAACGCATACATGATCAGTTCCGGGAAGGGCAGGAGGCCCGAATGTCGGCTTTTGCGGAAATCATCGACATTGGCACCGTTCAGGGCCGCGATCCAACGGCTGGTCTGAATCTGGATGGGGACCTTTGGCTGGAAATCGTCGAGGCGGTGGATCAGTATAACGAGCCGGGGCAGTTTACTGCGCTGAGCGGCTTCGAATGGACCTTTACCCCTAAGGGCGACAACCTGCACCGCGTGATCTTGTTCGGTGACGGTGCGGACAAAACCAGCCAAACAAAGCCGCTTACATTCTTCGAAGCGCCGGACCCACAGATGCTGTGGGAGTATCTTGAGGGATACGAGGCAAGCACCGGAGGGCAAGCCATCGCGGTGCCCCACAATGCCAACATGTCGAACGGGTTGATGTTCAGCAAAAACAAGTTTGATGGTTCGCCCATGGACGCTGAATACGCAACGCAGCGGATCCGTTGGGAGCCGATGCACGAAATGACGCAGATTAAGGGCGATGAGGAAACCCATCCGAGCCTTTCGCCGGATGACGAGTTCGCGGATTTCGAGAGCTGGGACGTCGCCAATCTTTCGGGCACGGCTGCCAAAACGCCAGAGATGTTGCGGTATGAATACGCGCGGTCTGCCCTGAAGGTTGGTCTGGAGTTGGGGCGTGAGATTGGCGTCAATCCCTACAAATTCGGTCTCTACGGAACAACCGATGCTCATACGGCTATTCCAACGACCAGAGAGGATAATTACTTCGGCAAGTACCAGCACACCGAACCCTCGGCCAATCGCCACAACATCGATGTGATCCCGGCCGAAGACCCGGCGTTGCGGATCATAACCGCGCAAGAGTCGGCTGCCGGGCTGACAGCGGTTTGGGCTCGGGAAAACACGCGGACCGAAGTCTTTGGGGCCATCACCCGGAAAGAGGCTTATGCAACCACCGGCAGCCGTATTCGCGTGCGTGTGTTCGGCGGCTGGGAGTTTGAAGAAGCGGACCTGAACGCTTCGGACTTTGTTTCCAACGGATACCAGAATGGCGTGCCGATGGGGGGCGATCTGACCAGCGCTCCTGAGGGCGGCACGCCGAGTTTTCTGATCCGGGCCGTGCGCGACCCTGACGGCGCAAATCTGGATCGGATTCAGGTCATCAAAGGTTGGCTGGATGCCGAAGGCAAATCGCACGAACGCATCTATGACGTCGCCGTGTCAGACGGTCGGGAAATCGATGAGGATGGGCGTGCACGCGCGCCGGTCGGAAACACGGTTGATGTTGAAACAGCCACCTACACCAACTCAATTGGCGCGACCGCGTTGGCGGGCCATTGGCAAGACCCCGAATTCGACCCGGCCGAGGATGCGTTCTACTACGTGCGTGTCATCGAAATCCCCAAGCCCAGATGGACAACCTATGACGCGGCGTTTTACGGAGTTCCACTGCCCGAGGCCGTTCCGCCAACCGTTCAAGACCGGGCCTACACCTCGCCAATCTGGTACACGAGCGGAAACTGAGTTGTCAAAAGGACGCCCCGGTAAGCCCGATGACCGAGAAACCAGGCGGCGCTCTGAAGCCAAAAACGGGTCCTTGGTGCAGCGTATTCTGAGACTGTTTTCTGGCCGGGCCGAGCAGCCCATTGGGGCTGAACCTGCCCAGGAAACCGAAGCAGCGCGCGCGCAGGTGATCGAACAGATGCGCGCGTTTAGCGCCGAGCCCTATTTCCAGATTGCGGATGAAACTCTGGGGCTATTGTCGGTTTTTGATGATCTGAAATACGACCGGGCGGATGTGGACATGGTGTCTCCGGCAATGCGCAAGCACGTGGTCGGCAAGCTCGGCCCGCTGGGGTTTCGTCAGATTTCCGGCGCAGTGTTGGAGCATCCGCAGGCCGACATGCGCGTGCACATCCCCAAGTTCCACGCTCTTGGCGCGTCGCCCTTTGACATCACGCGCTACACTGACAAACGCCCGCAGGACTACTGCCTGCTGACGCCTACGCAGGTGGCTTGTCAGTACGTGGATCACTATGAGCTGGACGACGCGGTGCAACGGATCGAGGCGTTGATTGCGAAGCACCCGATCAACCTGCTCAAACTGGCGGATTATCTGGAAGGCAAACCCAAACACCGCGCCTTTCGCGAGGTGCTGGGCCATATCAAGCTCAAGCAGAGGATCGCGGTGGAGTCCGAACCGCTGTGCCGCAGGCGGTCCCTTGGATAAGAGCACAAGCCGCGCCAGCGACTGCCCGTGGGATGGCGCTACTACGACAGATCAGTGCACTTTATTGTGACACATACATCCGAACTCAAACCGAGGCGCAAACGGCCCCAAAGCGCCAGCCCGGCGGGACGGGCAGTCGCTGGCGCGGCGGCCTTCGGCCTTGGCTCCGTAGTTTGGTGCGTGACTAAAAGCAATTAGGTAAGCAAGTGTGACCGAAGAAAAGGGTGGCACCATCGGAGTGTCTAACGGTCTCTGATCGGACCTGTTTTTGGATAGAATTAATCGTCGGTGCGCATTAGTTGATGACAAAAGGCACCATGGGTTTGTTTGCACGGCCATATTTAAGTCAAGAAAACAGACTATCGGGCGTGTTCGGTCCAATTTATGAAATGAGAGACTTGGAATTAAAATTTATGTCTACCGACAATGCTCGTCTGCGAGACTGGCCTTCATTCGGGCCGATTTGTAAAAAAGTTGAGTTTGAGTTGATTCCGAAACTCGAAGGGTTCGGGTTTGCGAAGGATAGTTCTGACTCAGCCCAGAAGGTCCCACGCTATGCTCTATTTTGGTGGCCAATGTACTACAGGCTCTCACCGGGAGTAATGTGTTACATCGAAATGTTTGCATCGGCACCTATAAACCCGGATCTTTCACTTGTGGCTTCTGCTTTTGAAGTTCGGAATTTGAAACTCACTGATGAAGAGGTTTTAGAGAGTATTCACGGGGATCAAAGTAGTGTGCGCCCCATCACTGATTTAAAGGGGCGTATAGAATACCTCGAGCTCTATCGCAGCAATACAATCCCTTTGGGTAGAGTTTTGAAGCTATGCATAACTCCGCTTTCCTATCTTGATTCGAGCGGCTTCAAACCAAAATTACGCATCATTCGACGTATCGCAGTCTATTTCGCATTTTTGCTGTGCGCTCTACTGACGTTAATATTGCTGCCGGTCATTGGATATTGCGGGTTGAGAAATGCAGCATGGTGCGAAGCAATTGAAAATGGAACCTTTCACGGTGTCTCAGGCATAGTAGATCGCGCTTGCAAGGCTTCCAAAGGGTTTGTCCCAAAGATTAAGAGTACCTTTCTGCCCTGACTGACCGAATAAAGCGCGTGATCGCTCGTTTCCCATCGCTGTCGGATTAGCGACCAGCCAAGAAGCTTCAAAGTTCCTATAGACACCCACCCCCAACACTGCTAAACGCTCCCAATCTTGCGGCCTCGGATTCGTTCCGGGGCCTCTGATATTTGTAACCGGGGACCTTCGGGGCCCTATACCCTTGGCACCTACGGGGGCCTATCACATAGCGGGGAAACTCCCTGCACTTGCTAAACGGAAGACAGAAAGCATGGCACTCAAGTCGTACAAGCCGACGACGCCGGGCCAGCGCGGGCTGGTGCTGATCGACCGTTCGGAGCTTTGGAAAGGACGTCCGGTCAAGTCTCTCACTGAGGGTTTGACCAAATCGGGCGGCCGGAACAACACCGGACGGATCACTTCACGCCGCCGCGGCGGTGGCGCAAAGCGTCTCTACCGGATCGTTGACTTCAAACGGAACAAATTTGATGTCGCGGCAACCGTCGAGCGGATCGAATATGACCCGAACCGGACCGCATTCATCGCACTGGTAAAATACGAAGACGGCGAGCAGGCATATATCCTGGCTCCGCAGCGTCTGGCTGTTGGTGACAAAGTCGTGGCATCCGCCAAGGCCGACATCAAGCCGGGCAACGCAATGCCGTTCTCGGGCATGCCGATCGGTACCATCGTCCACAACATCGAGATGAAGCCTGGTAAAGGCGGTCAGATCGCACGTGCGGCCGGTACTTACGCTCAGTTCGTTGGTCGCGATGGCGGCTACGCTCAGATCCGTCTGAGCTCGGGCGAGCTGCGCATGGTCCGTCAGGAATGCATGGCCACCGTTGGTGCCGTGTCCAACCCCGACAACTCGAACCAGAACCTCGGTAAAGCCGGTCGTATGCGCCACAAAGGCGTTCGTCCGTCGGTTCGTGGTGTTGCAATGAACCCGATCGATCACCCGCATGGTGGTGGTGAAGGTCGTACCTCGGGTGGCCGTACACCGGTTACGCCGTGGGGTAAGGACACTAAGGGTAAGCGTACCCGCAACAAGAACAAAGCGTCCCAGAAGCTGATCATCCGCTCGCGGCACGCCAAGAAGAAGGGACGTTAATCCATGTCTCGCTCTGTTTGGAAGGGTCCTTTCGTCGATGCTTACGTGCTGAAAAAAGCCGAAGCAGCGCGCGAGTCGGGCCGCAACGAAGTCATCAAAATCTGGTCGCGTCGTTCCACCATTCTGCCCCAGTTCGTGGGTCTGACCTTTGGTGTGTACAACGGCCAGAAGCATATCCCGGTAAACGTCTCGGAAGACATGATCGGTCAGAAGTTCGGTGAATACTCGCCGACCCGTACCTATTATGGCCACGCCGCAGACAAAAAAGCGAAGCGGAAGTAAGTCATGGGCAAGGAAAAGAACCCCCGCCGCGTGGCTGAAAACGAAGCAATGGCGAAAACCCGCATGCTTCGCACCAGCCCGCAGAAACTGAACCTGGTTGCGCAAATGATCCGCGGCAAGAAAGTTGAGAAGGCTCTGACCGACCTGACTTTCTCGAACAAGCGTGTCGCGCAGGACGTCAAGAAGTGCCTGCAGTCCGCAATCGCGAATGCCGAAAACAACCACAACCTGGACGTTGACGAGCTGATCGTCGCCGAAGCATGGGTTGGCAAGAACCTGGTCATGAAGCGCGGTCGCCCGCGTGCCCGTGGCCGTTTCGGCAAGATCATGAAGCCGTTCTCGGAGATCACCATCAAGGTGCGTCAAGTTGAGGAGCAAGCCTAATGGGTCATAAAGTAAATCCGATCGGCATGCGCCTGCAGGTCAACCGCACCTGGGACAGCCGCTGGTACGCCGACACCAAGGACTACGGTGATCTTCTGCTGGAAGACCTCAAGATCCGTGAGTTCATCAACAAAGAGTGCAAGCAGGCCGGTGTTGCCCGTGTGATCATCGAACGTCCGCACAAGAAGTGCCGCGTTACGATCCACACAGCACGTCCCGGTGTCATCATCGGCAAGAAAGGTGCGGACATCGAAGTTCTGCGCAAAAAGCTTGCGCGGATGACCGACAGCGAATTGCACCTGAACATCGTCGAAGTGCGCAAGCCCGAACTTGACGCGCAGCTGGTTGCCGAGTCCATCGCTCAGCAGCTGGAGCGCCGCGTCTCGTTCCGCCGCGCGATGAAGCGGTCGGTTCAGAACGCCATGCGCATGGGCGCCCTGGGTATCCGGGTGAACGTCGCTGGTCGTCTGGGCGGCGCCGAAATCGCACGGACCGAGTGGTACCGCGAAGGCCGCGTGCCTCTGCACACCCTGCGTGCCGACATCGATTACGCACATGCCGAAGCGATGACCCCCTACGGGATCATCGGGATCAAGGTCTGGATCTTCAAAGGTGAGATCATGGAGCACGATCCGCAGGCACGTGACCGTAAAGCACAGGAACTCCAGGACGGCCCTGCACCTCGTGGTGCTGGTGGCGGTCGTCGCTAAGGAGGGAAAGATATGCTTCAACCAAAGCGTACTAAATTCCGTAAGATGCACAAAGGCCGGATCAAGGGCGAAGCCAAGGGCGGCTCTGATCTGAACTTTGGCACCTACGGCCTGAAAGCTCTTGAGCCTGAGCGTGTAACTGCACGCCAGATCGAAGCTGCACGTCGTGCCATGACGCGTCACATGAAGCGTCAGGGTCGTGTCTGGATCCGCATCTTCCCCGACACTCCGGTCACTGCAAAGCCGATCGAAGTTCGTATGGGTAAAGGTAAAGGTTCGGTCGACCGCTGGGCATGCAAGGTCAAGCCTGGCCGCGTGATGTTCGAGATCGACGGCGTCAATGACGACATCGCCCGCGAGGCCCTGCGCCTGGCCGCGATGAAGCTGCCGATCAAGACTCGCGTCGTGGTTCGCGAAGACTGGTAAGCGATTGGGGGTAACCCCGTTCGTGACAAGAACGACCCCCGTCGGGAAACCGGCGGGGGTTTTCGTTTTGATTGGGGCCGCAAATTAGTTCGACGCGACGGTAGAGCGCACCTAGGCTGACAGCGAAAAAATCGGGAGGCTATCATGGTACGACTGCGAAAGAAGGTGTTCGTCAAGGAAGTGATCACCACAGATCAACTGGGGCAGCCTTGCGCCCCTATCAGCCGTGTCGCCGCATTGGCGGTGGTTCGAAACCCTCTTGCTGGCACTTATACAGAAGACCTCTCAGAGTTGTTTGAGATCGGGGCTTTGCTTGGTGAAGAACTCGCCAGAGAAGCCATCGAACAGTTGGACGGTGAGCCAACCTCGTACGGGAAGGCAGCGATTGTTGGTGTGAACGGCGACCTTGAGCAGGGCGGGGCGGTTATCCATCCAAAACTTGGCGCTCCGATGCGTACCGCGGCTGGTGGCGGTGAGGCTGTAATCCCCTCGAATGCCAAGCTGGGCGCACCGGGTTGTGCTATTGATCTGCCGCTTGGGCACAAGGACAACCCGTGGTCGTTCGACCATTTCGACACAATGACGCTGAACATTCCCGATGCACCAAAACCGGATGAGATCGTGCTGTGCCTCGCCTATGCGGATGGGGGTCGCCCGATACCGCGCTGCGGCAAAGGGCCTATCAAGACGTAACCCGCCAACATGGGCTGGCCTTGTCGATGGGGCTGGGTTATGCCCGGCCCATGGCACAGATTGAATCACTCTTCGTAACCCGTCTTTACCGCGCAGCTTTGTCCGAGTTCGATCCCAAGATCGACACAGAGGAATTGGAAAGCTCCTGCCTTGTCATCGCCGAGGATGATGAGGCCGGGCAGGAATGGTGTGAGGAGAACGGTTATCCCGGTTACACTAGCTATGCCTCACTGACCGATCTGCCCTGGCGTTTCCCGATCTTCGCCGATCTGGTCAAGGCGCTGGATCAACACGTGGCGGCCTTTGCCAAAGATCTGGAGTTCGATCTGGGCGAGGGGGAGCTGAAGCTCGAGGACCTATGGATTAATATTCTGCCCGAGGGCGGAATGCACTCCAGCCACCTGCATCCGCACAGCGTAATCTCGGGCACGACCTATGTGGCGATGCCCGAAGGGGCCAGCGCGCTGAAACTGGAAGACCCCCGCTCAGGCCGCATGATGGCGGCACCGACGCGGATCAAGGGTGGTCGGCGAGATTTACAGCCGTTCATCTATATGAAGCCACAGGTGGGGGACGTCCTGCTGTGGGAAAGCTGGTTGCGCCACGAAGTGCCGATGAACATGGCCGAAGAAGAGCGGATTTCGGTGAGTTTTAATTACAAATGGGAGTGAAGCGTTGTTTTTGCCTGCACGCAATTCCCCTCTGTTTGTCATAGATGAACAAGCTGCATTGATAACAGTGACTTCCGCATGAATTGATCCTATGGGCTAAACTGCAAACTTGGGTTGTGACTGATCCAGTTGAAGGCAGCTAATATGCCCATAAAGATCGGAAGGATCATCGATAAAATGTCAAAGGCAGTAATTCACTATATTTTTGCAGTTTTCTTAGCTTGGGCAGCCGTCCTGCTTTATTTGTCTGTGGCGAGTAAGCCGGCCTATTTAGGGATGGTTTTAAGACTTGCCGCGTTAGCGCCGATCTTTCTGGGCCGTGTGGCACGCGTTCAACTGATGCAATTACCCGAGGTTGAAAAGAAACCTCTTTGGGGTTTCCAATTGCCAACTGTCGCGGCTGTTTTCAGTTTGGCTTTCTTATTCGAAGCAGCTGTCAGCTACCTTTTGGCCCAATCCGCCGGATTGCCGATTGATCTCCTCGACGTCATTGGTGCGCCCATGGACAAGCGTTACTTTCTGCCAGTGTTTGGAAGCGTTAGTTTTTGGTTTAGCGCCACCGCTGTAGCCCTGATCGCGACATTCATTACAATTCCATTCGGGCTGGCGTATCGGCCGCGTCATGATGACGGCGATATTGGTGCGAATATACAAGGCTAAATCTTTCCCTTGCCACCCACCCGCCAAACCCTTATACGGCGGCATCCTGCGATCTCCCGGCGTTGTCGGGCGATTCGTATGTCTATCATTCATCCACCAGGTCCAAGGTGACCCTGTCAGGGGGCCTTCTGGTGTTTTGAGCAAAGGAAAAAGGCGATGAACGCCCAAGAACTGCGTGACAAGACCCCGGACCAGCTCCGCGAGGAACTGGCCAACCTGAAGAAAGAAAGCTTTAACCTGCGCTTTCAACAGGCAACCGGTCAGCTGGAAAACACCGCCGGCATCAAAGCGGCCCGCCGCAATGCTGCCCGCGTCAAAACCATTCTGAACGAAAAGGCCGCTGCTGCGGCATCCGAGGAGTAATCTGATGCCCAAGCGTATCCTGTCCGGCACTGTAACAAGCGACGCAAACGAACAGACCGTAACCGTTCTGGTCGAGCGCCGTTTCAAGCACCCGCTGCTGCACAAAACCGTTCGTAAGTCCAAGAAGTACCGGGCTCACGACGAAAAGAACGCCTTCAAGGTCGGCGACACTGTACGTATCATCGAATGCGCGCCGAAATCGAAGACGAAACGTTGGGAAGTTCTGGAAGCGTAAGCTTCCGGGATTTTTCCATTTGTCGAAACCCTGGGGGATCTAACGAGACCAGCCCCCACAGGTCGGGAGAAACCACATGATCCAGATGCAGACCAATCTGGATGTCGCTGACAACTCCGGCGCTCGCCGAGTTCAGTGCATCAAGGTCCTGGGTGGTTCCAAGCGTAAATACGCCTCCGTTGGCGACATCATTGTCGTCTCGGTGAAGGAAGCCATCCCACGCGGCCGCGTAAAGAAAGGTGACGTCCGCAAGGCCGTCGTCGTACGCACCGCCAAAGAAGTCCGTCGCGAAGACGGCACCGCGATCCGTTTCGATCGCAACGCCGCCGTCATCCTGAACAACAACAACGAGCCCGTAGGTACCCGTATCTTTGGCCCCGTTGTTCGCGAACTGCGCGGCAAGAACTTCATGAAAATCATCTCGCTGGCTCCGGAGGTGCTGTAATCATGGCTGCTAAACTCCGCAAAGGCGACAAGGTCGTCGTGCTGGCCGGCAAGGACAAGGGCAAAGAGGGAACCATTTCCTCGGTTGACCCGAAAGCCGGTAAAGCTGTTGTCGATGGCATCAATATCGCCATCCGTCACACCCGTCAGACCCAGAACAGCCAGGGTGGTCGCCTGCCTCAGGCAAATCCGATCGAGCTGTCGAACCTGGCTCTGCTGGACAAGAACGGCAAAGCAACCCGCGTTGGCTTCCGCATGGAAGGCGACAAGAAGGTTCGCTTCGCCAAGACCACAGGGGATGTGATCGATGCTTGATAACGCAACCTACACCCCGCGTCTGAAAGCTCAGTACGCTGAAACCATCCGTGCCGCTCTGAAAGAAGAGTTCGGCTACAAGAACGACATGCAGCTGCCCAAGCTGGAAAAAATCGTTCTGAACATCGGTTGTGGTGCTGAGGCCGTCAAAGACTCTAAGAAAGCGAAAGCTGCTGTCGAGGATCTGACTGCAATTGCTGGTCAACAGGCCGTTGCGACCAAGGCGAAAAAGTCGATCGCGGGTTTCCGCGTCCGTGAAGATATGCCGCTGGGTGCGAAAGTGACCCTGCGCGGTGACCGGATGTACGAATTCCTGGATCGCCTGATCACCATCGCGATGCCGCGTGTTCGTGACTTCCGCGGTGTTAAGCCGTCTTTCGATGGTCAGGGCAACTTTGCCATGGGCATGAAAGAGCACATCGTGTTCCCGGAAATCGACTTCGACAAAGTCGACGAAGTCTGGGGCATGGACATCGTAATTGCCACCACAGCGAAAACCGACGCTGAAGCAAAGGCACTGTTGAAAGCTTTCAACATGCCGTTCAACGCGTAAGCGCCGGGAGGATTGAGACATGGCTAAAAAAGCAATGATCGAACGCGAGAAGAAGCGCGAACGCCTGGTGGCCAAATATGCCGCAAAGCGTGCCGAGCTGAAAGAAATCGCGAATGACGAGAGCCGCCCGATGGAAGAGCGCTTCAAAGCGCGTCTGAAACTGGCGAAACTGCCGCGCAACAGCTCGGCTACCCGTCTGCACAACCGCTGTCAGCTGACCGGTCGTCCCCACGCTTACTACCGTAAGCTGAAGGTCAGCCGTATCGCGCTGCGCGAGCTGGGTTCTGCTGGTCAGATCCCCGGCATGGTGAAATCGAGCTGGTAAGGGAGACATAGATATGAATGATCCTATCGGCGATATGCTCACCCGTATCCGCAACGCGCAAATGCGCGGCAAGTCCACCGTTTCCACCCCGGCTTCCAAGCTGCGCGGTTGGGTTCTGGACGTGCTGGCGGACGAAGGTTACATCCGTGGCTACGAAAACACGACCGGTGAAAACGGTCATCCGGCCATCGAAATCAGCCTGAAGTACTACGAAGGCACCCCTGTTATTCGCGAACTGAAGCGGGTCTCGAAGCCCGGTCGTCGCGTGTACATGGGCGTCAATGACATCCCGCAGGTCCGTCAGGGTCTGGGTGTGTCGATTGTCAGCACTCCGAAAGGTGTGATGTCGGACGCAAACGCTCGCTCCAACAATGTTGGTGGCGAAGTGCTCTGCACCGTCTTCTAAGGAGGTCTGCAATGTCTCGTATTGGTAAAAAACCGGTCGAGCTGCCCAGCGGCGTTTCCGCCTCTGTGTCGGGTCAGACCATCGAAGTCAAAGGTCCGAAAGGCACCCGTAGCTTCACCGCCACTGACGATGTGACCCTGTCGGTCGAAGACAACGTGGTCAAAATTGATCCGCGTGGTTCGTCCAAGCGTGCGCGTCAGCAGTGGGGCATGAGCCGCACCATGGTTGCCAATCTGGTAACCGGTGTGACTGAAGGCTTCAAAAAAGAGCTGGAGATCCAGGGTGTTGGTTACCGGGCACAGATGCAGGGCAACACCCTGAAGCTGAACCTGGGCTACAGCCACGACGTTGATTTCACTGCTCCGGAAGGTGTCACCATCACCGCGCCGAAGCAGACCGAGATCGTTGTGGAAGGTATCGACCAGCAGCAGGTGGGCGAAGTCGCGGCCAAAATCCGCGAGTGGCGCCGTCCCGAGCCGTACAAAGGCAAGGGCATCCGCTATAAGGGCGAGTTCATCTTCCGCAAGGAAGGCAAGAAGAAGTAAGGACGCAGACAATGGCAAACAGCAAAAGAACCCTGTTTCTGAAGCGCCGCCTGCGCGTTCGGAACAAACTTCGCAAGGTCAACGCGGGTCGTCCGCGTCTGTCCGTACACCGTTCGAACAAGAACATCAGCGTTCAGCTGATCGACGACGTACGTGGCGTGACCCTGGCATCTGCCTCGACCCTGGAAAAAGATCTGGGTGTTGTTGGCAAGAACAACGTCGAAGCGGCCACCAAAGTGGGCGCGGCCATCGCCGAGCGTGCCAAGAAGGCAGGCGTCGAAGAGGCCTATTTCGATCGTGGTGGCTTCCTGTTCCACGGCAAAGTGAAGGCTGTCGCCGACGCTGCGCGTGAAGGTGGTCTGAAGATCTAAGACCTGCGGGCGGGTTTCGATCCGCCCCGATGATCCGGGGGCCCTGGCGTTAGTCGGGGCTCACTTGGATTGAAGAAAACGGCGCCGAGAGCGCCACATGAGAAAAGGGATGCCAAATGGCAGAACGTGAAAACCGTCGGGGCCGTGGCCGCGACCGTGAAGAAGCACCGGAATTTGCAGATCGTCTGGTCGCAATCAACCGTGTGTCGAAAACCGTAAAAGGTGGTAAGCGCTTTGGCTTCGCCGCTCTGGTGGTTGTCGGCGATCAGAAAGGCCGCGTCGGCTTTGGCAAAGGTAAAGCGAAAGAAGTACCTGAAGCTATCCGTAAAGCGACTGAACAAGCCAAGCGTCAGATGATCCGCGTGCAACTGCGCGAAGGTCGGACCCTGCACCACGATATCGAGGGCCGTCACGGCGCCGGTAAAGTGGTTATGCGCACTGCACCTGAAGGTACTGGTATCATCGCCGGTGGTCCGATGCGTGCTGTGTTCGAAATGCTGGGCGTTAAGGACGTTGTTTCCAAGTCGCTGGGCTCGCAGAACCCGTACAACATGATCCGCGCCACCATCAACGGCCTGCAGAAAGAGCAGAGCCCGCGTTCGGTTGCCGCACGTCGTGGCAAAAAGGTTGCCGACATCCTGCCCAAGCGGGACGAAGCACCGGCTGCTGCTGAAGCAGAAGCGTAAGGAGAGCGAACCATGGCAAAAACCATCGTCGTAAAGCAGATCGGTTCTCCGATCCGTCGCCCCGCCGAACAGCGCGCAACCCTGATCGGTCTGGGCCTGAACAAGATGCACCGCACCCGTGAGCTGGAGGATACGCCTTCGGTCCGCGGCATGGTCAACAAGATCCCGCATCTGGTTGAGATCATCGAAGAGCGCGGCTAAGCCACTTTTAGGCTTTAGCCCGACTTCGGGAAAATCACGACGCCCCGGTCAGAAATGGCCGGGGCGTCTCGCTTTATTACGGGTGTCAAAGCTGTGTTGCGCGTTCGATAATCTCGATAAGGCGTTCGGAATACGTGCCCCATTCATTGTCTTGCCGCGCGTTATGATACGCCAGAACCGCGTCGCGCTTGGCGGTGATTTCTTCTGCGTTTTTGGGATTCAGAAGATATTGCAGTTTTGCGATGTTGGCATCGCGCTGCGCCGGGTCATACGAAATGACTGTTTCCTCAAATCCATAACCATCCCACCAGTCGGAATGCCCAACGACGACGCAACCGCGATGCAGGCATTCAAGCAGATTGACCGGCCCACTTTCCGAGGTTGAAAGGGAGGCGACCATCCCAAAACGTTTGAGCGTCGCGATTTCCCGGCTTGCCGTGCTTTTGTCCAGCCACTTGGTACGGCGCGCGCGCCAACGCGTGCGCCAGCCGGTCTCCGCCATGTAATTCAGCAGCAGAGTCGAGTTTTTGCGCCACCCGCGATCCAGGATCAACATGCGCATGTTCCGGCGATTCAGTTGTCCTATGACCTGTTTAAACTCGGATTTATCGACAAGATGGGGCCCATAGGCAAAGTTGCCGTCGAACTGCTCGGTGAGCCTTTCGATACGGGCAATTGCGTCTGGGTCGCCGTTCTGAACGCGATTTATGGCTACGTCATTTGTGAGGAAAAATGCGCCAGCCTTTCCTGAAAACAAACCCTCCAGAGGGCGTATGTCATCGATTCTAAACGTCTGCCCGAAATGTGTAACTTCGCCGCTTTCCCAACGGCTTTGCAGCATCGTGTCGTTTTCGAGGCCGATTATCTTGTCCGTCTGGTGATAGTTTTGGTTGGGCAGACATGTGAGAAGGTATTCGCCTTGATTGAGGTCGACAGGGCTGTTCCAGGGCACGACTTCAATCGGCCATGATGTCCGGTTCTTCAGGCCCCAATAAGTGTTATGCGCCAGTTGCGAATGCCAGGACCGGTCGTTTGGAAAGGCGTCAGGCGGTTTGGGCAGAGAGAGAAACAACTTCAAGAGTCTGACACCTTTCGGACGAGAGCAGCAGAGCTGCTGGTAGGCTGTAGAAGTACAATATTCAAGCAATGGCCTGCTTCAAGTGAGACGCGTTCGCGAACCAGGGCGCAGAGCGACCTCCGTCGCCGCTCTTGTGGCCAGTGCGTCGCGTTTGAGGTGGAGCCTCAAACAAGACCGGGCAAACTGCGCCTGGTGTATTGGGAAAGACGTCCGCCGATGAGGGACCAAGCCTGGATGCACACGGCAACCACGCAGTCAAACGGAGGGAAACATGGCAACCTGTGGGCAGTGCCTATGCGGGCAGACCCGATGGGTCTACGAAGGAGAGGTCAACTGGGCGTGCTATTGTCATTGTGATGATTGCCGGCGCAACTGTGCTGCTCCGGTGGTCGCGTGGCTTGGTGTTCCTTTAAAGAACTTCCGCTGGCTGGGGCATCCACCCAAGACTCTCGAGAGCTCAAAAGGAGTGCATCGGCATTTTTGTGAGAAATGCGGGTCACCAATGGGCTTTGAGGCGGATCACTATCCCGGGGGTATGCACCTTTATGCCGCGTCGATGGAAGATCCCACAGAGTTCACGCCAACTTTCCATGTGAACTACGAAAGTAAGCTTCCATGGCTTCAGATGAACGACGACCTCCCGAAATACCATGGCACGCTGCTGAATGCGCCAGACGATTTGAGGGATTACTGAGCCATACAGGCTCCGCCATTCCCAAAACGCATGGCGGCTAGACCAAAATCTGCGTTGTTAGCGATATCAAGCGCGCCTATCTGACGCTTGTCCAACCAAGGAACAAGAAAGCAATCACCGGGGAATACGCCTCGGTTCAGAAAGGAAGTTGATATGGCACATACAGCAACACAAACACATGGTGGCTTTAACCTGAGCGCCCGCATTGCAAACCTGATCGAAGGCATCCGGGAAACCCGCGCACAGGCGATTGAGTATCATCGCACCTATGCCGAGCTTCAGCGGCTCACCAATCGTGAGCTTGATGACATCGGAATTCGTCGCTGTGATATTGCGGACATCGCTCGTGAGCACGTTTACAAAGCGTAAGCGCAGTTAAAGACGACCCGAAACAGAGGCGCCAATTCGGCGCCTTTTTTTCGTCCGGGTTGTGCGCGCGACACAGCCGCTTCGAAACGTTCATGGAACTGTTGCGAGCGAATGCGAAATCGGTCATGTGCCAATAGGGCAGCCGGATCCGGCCGCATCGAACTGAACGAAAAAAGGCCGGGCGACGTGCAAGATCAACAGATCGGGATGCTTTGGGTGGATGGCCCGCTGAGCTTTCTGGAACAGCTGTGCATAAAGTCTTTTTTGGATGCTGGTCAGCTGGTTCGACTCTATACCTACGGAGATGTTACAAACATTCCTGATGGCGTTGAGCGCTGCGACGCGCGTGACGTTCTGCCTGACAGCGAATTCGTGACGCACGGTCGCACAGGCAGCCCCGCGCCGCATTCCGACAAGTTCCGGTATCGTATGCTGGCGGCTGAGCCGGGCCTCATTTGGGCGGACACCGACGCCTATTGTGTAAAACCGTTCTCAACACAGAACGGTCACTACTACGGCTACCTTGAAGGTGAGGTCGCGATCGGGGTTTTGGGGTTGCCAGAGGATAGTGAAACTCTGGGGTTGCTGAATGAGTACACGAGTGACCCGTTCCGTATACCCCCGTGGTTGCCCAAGCGGCAGAAGCATCCGCTGCTGGAAGCTCAGGAGGCTGGACGGCCCGTCAACGTACCGGAAACGTATTGGGGCGTTTGGGGACCTAAGGCCATTACTTGGGCGTTACATCAGACAAATGAGATCCGTTTTGCGCTGCCCGAACACGTGTTTTACCCGGTGAATTTCACGCGCCGAAGGGCTTTGGCGCGTCCAAATGTGAGTTTGTCCCGTTTCTTCAAGGAAGATACGGTTTCCATCCATTTCTATGGTCGCCGGATGCGGTCGATACTTGCCAACAGGTACGATGGAGTTCCGCATGAGGACAGCCTGATTGGGAAATTGCTGGCAAAACATGAAATAGACCCGCGAGAAGCCCCAATTTTCCCACATGGCGCTCCGGCCGCGGCGCAATAGGTCGGATATCAAAACTTGCATACCGGGTCGCAAAGCTGTATCGGGCTCCGGTGGCAACCTGTCCACGAGAATCAAAACCAAGAAATGCCGTGTTTGGCCCATCACGCTTCGGGGGTCACATCCGGCTTAGGAGAAGCGAAATGAAACTGCACGAACTGCGCGATAATCCTGGCGCCGCACCGAAACGCACCCGCGTTGGCCGTGGTCCGGGTTCCGGCAAAGGTAAAATGGGTGGCCGTGGTATCAAAGGCCAGAAATCCCGTTCGGGTGTGGCCATCAATGGCTACGAAGGCGGCCAGATGCCACTGTACCAGCGCCTGCCCAAGCGTGGCTTCAACAAGCCGAACCGCAAGGAATTCGCCGTTATCAACCTGGGCCTGATCCAGAAATTCGTCGACGCCGGCAAACTGGACACCAAAGCTGCAATCACCGAGGATGCACTGGTTGCCTCCGGTCTGGTTCGTCGCAAGCTGGACGGTGTTCGCATTCTGGCCAAAGGCGAAATCAGCGCCAAAGTGAACCTGGAAGTCACCGGCGCCTCGAAATCTGCTGTAGAAGCAGTCGAGAAAGCGGGCGGCTCACTTAAGGTCACAAAAGCTGCTGCGGCAGAGTAAGCGCTTGTGAGCGGGCAAAGACCCGCTTACATAGACCTCAGAGTTTTCCAAGACGCCGCCCGAGCCGGAAAACGGTTCCGGGCGGTGTTTTCATAAGAGAGACCGATTTATGGTATCAGCAGCAGAACAAATGGCAGCCAACACAAGCTGGTCTGCCCTTGGTAAAGCCACCGATCTGCGCAACCGCATTCTGTTCACGCTTGCATTGCTGATCGTCTATCGTCTGGGCACCTTTATTCCGGTGCCGGGGATCGACGGACAGGCACTGCGCGAGTTCATGGAGCAGGCGGGGCAAGGCATCGGCGGCATGGTTTCGATGTTCACCGGCGGGGCACTGGGGCGGATGGGTATCTTTGCCCTCGGCATCATGCCTTACATTTCGGCCTCGATCATCGTGCAGCTGCTGACATCGATGGTTCCCGCGCTCGAACAACTCAAGAAAGAGGGCGAGCAGGGGCGCAAGAAGATCAACCAGTATACCCGTTTCGGTACCGTGGCTCTGGCGACCGTGCAGGCGTACGGTCTGGCCGTTTCGCTGGAATCGGGCGATCTGGCGACCGATCCGGGCATGTTCTTCCGTATGTCCACCATGATCACTCTGGTCGGTGGTACGATGTTCCTGATGTGGCTGGGTGAGCAGATCACCGCGCGCGGCATCGGTAACGGGATCTCACTGATCATTTTCGTTGGTATCATCGCAGAAGTTCCGGCCGCTCTGGCGCAGTTCTTTGCCTCGGGTCGTTCGGGCGCAATCAGCCCCGCCGTGATCATCGGCGTGATCGTCATGGTCATCGCGGTCATCACCTTTGTGGTGTTCATGGAACGCGCTCTGCGCAAGATCCACATCCAGTACCCGCGCCGTCAGGCCGGTATGAAGGTATACGAGGGCGGCTCCAGCCACCTGCCGGTCAAAGTGAACCCGGCGGGCGTTATCCCGGCGATCTTTGCCAGCTCTTTGCTGTTGTTGCCGGTAACGATCTCGACCTTCTCGTCGGGTGCCACCAACGGTCCGATCATGTCGTGGCTGCTGGCCAACTTTGGCCCAGGACAGCCGCTGTACCTGCTGTTCTTTGCGTCGATGATCGTGTTCTTTGCGTACTTCTACACCTTCAACGTGTCGTTCAAACCGGACGACGTTGCGGACAACCTGAAAAAGCAGAACGGCTTTGTGCCGGGTATCCGCCCGGGCAAGAAAACCGCCGAGTATCTGGAATACGTGGTCAACCGCGTGCTCGTTCTAGGTTCGGCTTATCTGGCGGCTGTCTGTCTGTTGCCTGAAATTCTGCGGAACCAGTTCGCCATCCCGTTCTATTTCGGCGGCACGTCGGTTCTGATTATCGTCTCTGTGACCATGGACACGATCCAACAAGTCCAGAGCCATTTGCTGGCGCATCAATACGAAGGGCTTATCGAAAAGTCCCAACTGCGCGGTAAAAGCAAGAAACGCGGCAGGAAGGGACCCTCTCGTCGATGAACATCATTTTGTTGGGCCCCCCGGGGGCAGGTAAAGGGACGCAAGCGCAACACCTGGTCAAGACACGCGGCATGGTCCAGCTGAGCACCGGCGACATGTTGCGCGAAGCTAAGACCTCGGGCACCGATATGGGCAAGAAGGTTGCGGCTATCATGGACGCGGGCAAGCTGGTCACCGATGAGATCGTGATCGGCCTGATCGAAGAAAAGCTGATGACCGAAAAAGGCGCTGGTTTTATCTTTGACGGCTTCCCACGCACGCTGGCGCAAGCCGACGCGCTGGCGGCTCTGCTCGCCAAGTTGGGTCAGTCGTTGCACACCGTGATCGAAATGCGTGTTGATGAAGAGACGCTGGTCAAGCGCATCGTCAACCGGGCCGAAGAGGCACGCGCTGCCGGTGAACCTGTTCGGGCAGACGACAATGAAGAGAGCGTTCGCATCCGCCTGATGGAGTACTACAAGAAAACCGCTCCGTTGATCGGCTACTACTACGCCAAGGGCGATTTGCGCCCGGTCAATGGCCTGGCCAGCATTGACGAAGTGACCGCTTCGATCGAGGCTGTTCTCGGCTAAATCTTAAATGGGCTTGACGGCACCGCCAAAAGCCCATATCGACCCCCATCCCTTTTGGGAATCAACTGTGCATTCGGGATTCGTCCTGTTTGTCGCAACTACCTCGTACAAATGCTGGATCCTCTGGCGTCACTGCCAAGATCAAGTGTTGTGAAAAAAGGTTCCGGAGCTACGGAACCGCAACAAAAAGGAAAGTGACACGTGGCACGTATTGCCGGCGTAAACATCCCGACTGCAAAGCGGGTACCTATCGCCCTCACATATATCACCGGTATCGGTAACACCTCGGCCAAAGCGATCTGCGAGGCCGTGGGCATTGAAGCGACCCGTCGCGTCAACGAACTGTCCGACGCCGAAGTTCTGAAAATTCGCGAATACATCGACGAAAATTTCACCGTCGAAGGTGATCTGCGTCGTGAAGTTCAGATGAATGTCAAGCGCCTGATGGACCTGGGCTGCTATCGCGGTCTGCGTCACCGCCGCAACCTGCCGGTTCGCGGTCAGCGTACCCACACCAATGCTCGTACCCGTAAAGGCCCCGCAAAGGCCATTGCTGGTAAGAAGAAATAAGGGAGGGTCTGACTGATGGCACGTGATAAGACTCGCGTTAAGCGCAAAGAGCGTAAGAACATCGCATCGGGCGTCGCCCATGTGAACTCGACCTTCAACAACACCAAGATCCTGATCTCGGACGTACAGGGCAACGCCATCTCGTGGTCGTCTGCCGGTACCATGGGCTTCAAGGGATCGCGGAAATCGACACCCTACGCCGCTCAGATGGCTGCAGAAGATGCAGGCAAAAAGGCGCAGGAACATGGCGTCAAGACGCTGGAAGTCGAAGTTCAGGGCCCCGGATCGGGCCGTGAATCGGCTCTGCGCGCGCTGGCTGCAGTGGGCTTCAACATCACGTCGATCCGCGACGTGACTCCGATCGCTCACAACGGCTGCCGTCCGCCGAAGCGTCGTCGCGTCTAAGCGATTTTGAATTGAGCTGGGGCTGTGTTTTTGCACGGCCCCAGCACGTCATTTTGAACCTCGGGCGTCTGCACCTTGTTGGTCATGGGGCGCGGACAGGAATGGAGGGATTACATGATCCATAAGAATTGGGCTGAATTGATCAAGCCGAACCAGCTGGAAGGCAAGCCGGGCAACGATCCCGCACGTCAGGCGACTCTGGTTGCCGAGCCGCTGGAGCGTGGCTTTGGTCTGACTCTGGGCAACGCGCTGCGCCGCGTTCTGATGAGCTCGCTGCAAGGCGCGGCCATCACCAGCGTTCAGATCGACAACGTCCTGCACGAGTTCTCCTCGGTTGCGGGCGTACGTGAAGACGTCACCGACATCATCCTGAACCTTAAGCAGGTTGCTTTGCGCATGGAAGTCGAAGGCCCCAAGCGCCTGTCGATCAATGCCAAAGGCCCTGCAGTTGTCACCGCTGGTGACATCAGCGAGAGCGCTGGTATCGAGGTTCTGAACCGCGATCACGTCATCTGCCACCTGGACGATGGCGCTGACCTGTTCATGGAGCTCACCGTCAACACCGGTAAGGGTTATGTCTCGGCTGAGAAGAACAAGCCGGAAGACGCACCTATCGGCCTGATCCCGATCGATGCGATCTATTCGCCCGTCAAAAAGGTTGCCTATGACGTTCAGCCGACCCGTGAAGGTCAGGTTCTGGACTATGACAAGTTGACCCTGAAGATCGACACCGACGGTTCGATCACGCCGGAAGACGCGCTGGCTTTTGCCGCACGTATTCTGCAGGATCAGCTGTCGATCTTCGTCAACTTCGACGAACCGGAATCGGCTGGCCGCCAGGACGAAGACGATGGTCTGGAGTTCAACCCGCTGCTGCTGAAGAAAGTAGACGAGCTGGAACTGTCGGTCCGTTCGGCAAACTGCCTGAAGAACGACAACATCGTTTACATCGGCGATCTGATCCAGAAAACCGAAGCCGAGATGCTGCGCACCCCGAACTTCGGCCGCAAGTCGCTGAACGAGATCAAAGAAGTGCTGTCTGGCATGGGTCTGCACCTCGGCATGGATGTCGAGGATTGGCCGCCCGACAACATCGAAGATCTGGCGAAGAAATTCGAAGACGCGTTCTAAGCGCGTCTTCACCAATGCCCGGGCTTCCGGGGACTGCATGGGCACTTCCGCCCCAAGGAGAGCCGGTGACACGCATCGCCGGCCAGACAAAGCAAAACGCGAAAGAAGGAACTAGAAAATGCGTCACGCACGTGGTTACCGCCGCCTGAACCGTACTCATGAGCACCGCAAGGCGCTGTTTGCGAACATGGCTGGCTCGCTCATCGAGCATGAGCAAATCAAAACAACTCTGCCCAAGGCAAAAGAACTGCGCCCGATCATCGAAAAGCTGGTCACTCTGGGCAAGCGCGGCGACCTGCACGCCCGTCGTCAGGCCGCAGCACAGCTGAAAGAAGACAAAGACGTCGCAAAGCTGTTCGAAGTTCTGGGCCCCCGCTACGCCGAGCGTCAGGGCGGTTATGTCCGCATCCTGAAAGCTGGCTTCCGCTATGGCGACATGGCGCCGATGGCGATCATCGAATTCGTTGATCGTGACGTAGACGCCAAAGGCGCAGCTGATAAAGCGCGCGTTGCCGCTGAAGAGGCTGCTGACGAAGAATAAGAAAGCCTGGCTTTCTAACTTGAACCCCTGCGTCCCGGACGCGGGGGTTTTTTCTTTTTTACCCCGCAGTGTCGCAATCAAAGCATTTGCGGCGGTATCCGTTGATGAAATCCAGAACGTCGCAGATCATGCTGTATGCTGAGCGTGGAGGACGGATGATGGCAATCCCAACGGAAACACCGAACGAACTGACAGGGCCGTCTGTCTGGATCGGTCAGGACATGCGCACGCGCCAGAGTGAATGGATCATCGACCTGACGGCGGACGACATCGACGACCTTGAGCAAGCCGCCCGTCATTACCTGAGCCTTGGAAGAGATATCGGTGAGATCACAAAGGCCGCTTTCCCGCTGAAACGATTTGACCAGCATCTGGCGATGCTGCGCGACAAGCTGATCAACGGGATTGGGTTCGAAGTGATCCGTGGCCTTCCGGTGCAGGATTACACGCAACAGATGGCAGCTACGATTTTCTGCGGCGTCGGTGCCCATTTGGGCTCGGCCCGGTCGCAGAACGCTCAGGGTCACATTCTGGGGCACGTTCGGGATATCGGTGCGGATGCGAACGATCCGAACACCCGGATTTATCAGACGCATGAGCGTCAAACCTTTCACACAGACAGCGCCGACATCGTCGGCCTTTTGTGCCTGCGCGAGGCCAAGGAAGGAGGGGACTCGCTGCTGGTGAGTGCAGAGACGATTTTTAACAGGATGCGGTCCGAGTGCCCGGATTTGTTGAAACTGTTGTTCGATCCGATTGCGACTGATCGACGAGGTGAAGTGCCCGACGGTATGGAACCATATATGACGATCCCGCCGTTTTCCTGGCATGATGGCAAATTGACGGTGTTTTACCAAAGGCAATATATCGACAGTGCTCAGCGTTTTCCGGACGCGATGCGGCTTACATCGGACCACGTCGAGGCGCTGGATCGCTTTGACGCGTTGGCGAATGATCCCGACCTTTGCCTGACCATGCGGCTACAACCGGGGGACATGCAATTCGTGTACAACCACTCGCAATTGCATGACCGAACCGGATTCGTGGACTGGCCGGACCCCGCTGAGCGCCGTCATTTGCTACGGCTCTGGCTTTCGCCCGAAGGGGACCGCGAATTGCCCGAAGTCTTCAGACAACGGTATGGCACAATTGAAGTAGGACAACGCGGTGGGATCATCACGGAAGGTACCCGCCTGCACGCCCCTTTAGATTGACGGCCCAACGCGCTGAGCTGATGCTTGCATTACGGCCCATGTAGACGCATATCCGATGGGCGAGTAATCGACGGATGGATCATGCGCAAAATTCTCTGTTCTCTGATGTTGGCGACGTTTGCTGTTTCAGCAAGCGCCGAAACGAAAGTTCCGACATTGCAGGCCGAAATCAGCCTGGGTTTTGCCCCTGTGGTGAAACAGGCCTCGCCGGCAGTCGTCAACATCTATGCCAAGATCGTGCGGCAGGGGCGATCCAATCCCTTCTTTTCGGATCCGTTTTTTGAAGACTTTTTCGGCCGAGGTTTTTCCGAACCGCGCCCACGGGTTCAGAACTCGCTGGGGTCTGGCGTCATCCTGTCAGCAGACGGCTATGTGGTGTCGAACTATCACGTGGTTGGAACGGCCACGGAAATCCGCGTGGTGACAACGGATCGGCGCGAATATTCGGCGCAGGTGGTTCTGGGGGATAAAGAAAGCGACATTGCCATTCTTCGTCTGGAAGAGGCCGAAGATCTGCCGCATCTGAACTTCCGCGACTCCGATCAGGTAGAGGTGGGAGAGCTGGCGCTTGCCATCGGCAACCCGTTTGGTGTGGGCCAGACTGTGTCGTCAGGTATTATTTCCGGGCTGGCACGTACAGGAACGGCCACGGGCAATGCGCGTGGGTACTTCATTCAGACTGATGCCGCGATCAACCCGGGCAACTCCGGCGGGGCATTGATCGACGTGAATGGCGATCTGATCGGGATCAACACTTCGATCCTGACGCGTTCGGGTGGTTCCAACGGCATTGGGTTCGCGATCCCGGCCAATTTGGTCGCCGAATTTCTGCGCCAGGCCAAGGCCGGCAATGCCAGTTTCGTCAGCCCTTGGGCCGGAGTCGCTGGTCAACACATGAGCGCCGACATCGCGGATTCCCTTGGGTTGGTAATCCCGATGGGTGTTGTGATCTCTGACCTGCACAGCCTAAGCCCGCTGGCTGAGGCCGGTCTGCGCGTGGGTGATGTGGTGACTCATGTGGACGGGGATGAGGTAAACTCGCCGGCCGAGATGAAGTTCCGCATGTCTGTCGCTGGTGTCGGGGGCACTTCGGTCCTGACCCGGTTGCGAGGCGAGGATAGCGCTGACGTCGAAGTCGATTTGATCCGAGCGCCGGAAACGCCGCCAGCAGATGAAACCGTACTGGACGACAACACCGTGATGCCCGGTTTGAAGGTGTCCCGCGTGAACCCTGCGGTGATTACCCGGATGGGGTTGTTGTTATCGCAAACCGGTGTCGTCGTGGTGGACGCGGGCCGGTATGGTGGTCGCTCGGGCCTGCGTGCAGGTGATGCCGTCATCAGCATCAATGGCGCGGATATTGAGCACCCCCAAGACGTCGTGGATGCGTTGACGGATCCGGGGCGCAGGCTGACTTTGGATGTGATGCGGCGCGGACAGGCCGTGTCCTTGCGGTTCCGTCTGTGACCTCGTGAGCGATCTGTTCGACACCGGGGCCACCGAGCCCGCTGCGACACCGCATCGTCCGTTGGCCGACAGGCTGCGACCGAAATCGTTGGCCGAGGTCATTGGGCAGGAACAGGTTCTTGGTCCGGACGCGCCTCTGGGGGTCATGCTGGCATCGGGCAGTTTGTCCAGTTTGGTGTTCTGGGGTCCTCCGGGTGTCGGAAAGACCACCATAGCGCGTCTTTTGGCGCAGGAAACCGACCTGCATTTCGTGCAGATCAGCGCGATCTTCACAGGTGTTCCGGACCTGAAGAAAGTATTCGAGGCCGCCAAGATACGGCGTCAGAACGGGCAGGGGACGCTGTTATTCGTGGATGAAATCCATCGTTTCAACAAAGCACAACAGGACGGGTTTCTGCCGCATATGGAAGATGGCACCATCCTGTTGGTTGGTGCGACGACCGAGAACCCGTCATTTGAACTGAATGCCGCTGTGCTCAGCCGGGCGCAGGTCCTGGTTCTGGAACGCCTCAGCCTGGCTGATTTGGAGCGTCTGACACAACGCGCTGAGAAAGAATTGGATTGCGCGTTGCCGCTGACAGGGGCAGCCCGCGAGGCCTTGCAAGAGATGGCGGATGGCGACGGGCGCGCGCTTTTGAACCTGATCGAACAGGTCGCGGCGTGGTCTGTGGATGCGCCATTAGACCCGGATGCTCTTTCAACAAGACTGATGCGGCGCGCGGCAAAGTACGACAAATCCGGAGATGAGCATTACAATCTGATCTCGGCGCTGCACAAGTCGGTGCGCGGGTCCGACGCGGACGCGGCGCTTTATTGGTTTGCACGAATGCTGACCGGCGGCGAGGACCCTCGGTATCTGGCGCGGCGGATCACGCGGATGGCGGTCGAAGATATCGGCCTCGCCGATCCGCAGGCGCAGGCGATTTGCCTGCAGTCGTGGCAGACCTATGAACGGCTTGGCAGCCCTGAAGGGGAACTGGCGTTGGCGCAGGCACTGGTGTATCTGGCTTTGGCACCGAAATCGAACGGGGCCTATGTCGGGTACAAGGCAGCCATGCGATTGGCCAAACAATCGGGTAGCGAGCCGCCTCCGAAACACATCCTGAACGCGCCGACCTCATTGATGAAGGATCAGGGATATGGTGCGGGTTATGCCTATGACCATGATGCCGAGGATGGGTTCTCGGGCCAGAACTATTTCCCCGATGGCATGGAACGCCCCGAGCTGTATCAACCGGTCGAACGCGGCTTTGAGCGTGAGTTGAAAAAGCGGCTGGACTATTTCGCCAAGCTGCGCGCACAGCGGAACAGCTAAGACGCCGCTGCGTCACAGGCGACAGAGCGCAAAAATCCAGCTTCCCTGAGATCGTGAGAGTCGAGGGAGGAAGCTCATGACCGTAACTATCGACAAAACGGATGACGTCTGGACCATCATTCACGACAGGCCAGAGGCGCGGAACGCCGTGGACAGTGATCACGCCAAGGCGCTGACCGATGCTTTTCTGGAATTCGAGCGGAGCCCGGCCAAGGTGGCCGTGTTCTGGGGAAAAGGCGGCAATTTCTGCGCCGGTTGGGACCTGAAGATGGCCGCGACCCTGTCTGACCCGGATTCGGGAGAGCCTTACTATGAAAAACATGCATTCCCGATTGGCTCTGCTCCATCGACCCTCGGTCCGATGGGGCCATCGCGTCTGGAGTTGTCCAAACCGGTGATCGGCGCAATTGAAGGTGCAGCGGTGGCAGGTGGAATGGAGCTGGCTCTTTGGTGTGACATCCGGGTAATGGCCGAAACCGCCTATCAGGGTGTCTATTGCCGCCGCTGGGGCGTTACCCTGATGGACGGAGGAACCGTGCGGCTGCCGCGATTGGTTGGGCAGGGCAAGGCGTTGGAAATTGCCCTGACGGGCCGCAAGGTCGAAGCCGAGGAATGCTATCGGATCGGGTTGGCCGAGAAGATCGTCCCGCATGGCGAAGCGCGTGCCGCGGCTGAAGCCATGGCCCATGAGATCGCCCGTTTCCCGCAAGAGGCCGTACGTGCCGACCGCCGCTCGATCATCGAGACGCGGGGAATGCCGGTGCGTGAGGCGCTGAAAGTCGAATGGGCCAACGGGTTAGAGGCGATCCGGCGCGAAGGCACGACCGGGGCAGGGCGTTTCCGCGATGGTGCAGGACGGCACGGGGATTTCTCGAACATCTGACCGGCTTGACTCTTGGCCCCTTGCACGCCACAGACGCGCATGTTTTCTAGGGCACTTACACACTGGTTTACCGGGCGGATAATCCGCGCGACGCAGGGGATATCGGCATGAGCGGCGTACAGATGATCACCGTGGCAGAAGGTGACGGCGACCAACGGCTGGATCGCTGGCTGCGCCGTCTGTTTCCACATGTCAGTCAGGGCCGGATCGAGAAGATGTGCCGCAAGGGTGAACTGCGCGTCGAAGGCGGGCGGGTCAAAGCCTCGACCCGACTTGAGGCTGGTCAGGTCGTGCGCGTACCGCCCTTGCCGGATGCCGACCACAAGCCCGCTGAAGTCAAACGGAGCATCTCGGACGCCGATGCCAAGATGATCCAGTCCTGCGTGATCTACCGCGACGATCATGTGCTGGCGCTGAACAAGCCGCATGGCCTGCCGGTTCAGGGCGGCAGCGGTCAGACCCGCCACGTGGACAGCCTGTCCGAGGCGCTGCGGTTCGGCTATGACGAAAACCCCCGCCTTGTGCACCGGCTGGACAAGGACACCTCGGGCGTTCTGCTGCTGGCCCGGACCCGTGAGGCAGCTAAGGGGCTGACGGCTGCGTTCCGTCACCGCGACACGCGCAAGATATACTGGGCTTTGGTGGCTGGCGTACCGACCCCCTATCTCGGCGAGATCAAGACCGGGCTGGTCAAGGCTCCGGGTCATGGCAAGCAAGGTGAGGGTGAAAAGATGGTCGCCGTTCACCTAAACGAGATCGACGACAATCCCGGCGCAAAACGGGCGCACACGCTCTATGCGACGCTCTACCGCGTGGCCGGGCGTGCAGCCTGGGTGGCGATGGAGCCGATCACCGGCCGCACGCACCAGCTGCGGGCACATATGGCAGCGATCGGGCATCCGATTATCGGTGACGGCAAATACGGCGGTTCGGGGCAAGAGAATCTCGGCGACGGCTGGGGCGCGCAACTGGGCGGGATCATCAGCAAAAAGCTGCACCTGCACGCGCGGCAAGCCTCGTTCCAGCACCCGGTGACGCGTAAGACCGTCACAGTCAAAGCACCTTTGCCCGAGCACATGAAGCACAGCTGGGACACGTTCGGCTGGACCGAGGATTTGGCCGCGGACGACCCGTTCGAGGAATTGCAATGAGCGCACCCTTGCGTTTGGTGTTGTTTGACGTCGACGGCACTCTGGTCGACAGTCAGGGCAGCATCGTTGCGGCCATGACCGCCAGTTTTGACGCATTGTCTTTGCAGGTTCCCAACCGCCAGGCGATTCTGTCCATCGTTGGCCTGTCTCTTCCTAATGCGATGGCGCAATTGGCACCCGACCTGTCCGGTGCTGTCCAGCAACGCCTTGTCGAAGGTTACAAGCAGGCCTACCACGCGCATCGCCTTGACCAAGGTGTTGCAAGCTCGCCGCTTTACCCCGGAGCAAGAGAGGTGATCGAAGCCCTGCACGCGATCCCCGAAGTTCTGTTGGGCGTGGCCACCGGAAAATCTCAGCGAGGGCTGGATGCCTTGATCGAAGGGCATGCTCTGGAGCGCTATTTCGTAACGCGGCAGGTTGCAGATCACCATCCCTCCAAGCCGCACCCGTCGATGATCGACACGGCGCGCGCAGAGACCGGCGTTAAGGCGGCAGATACGGCAATGATCGGCGATACCATGTTTGACATGGAAATGGCCAAGGCCGCCGGGGTTGCGGGCATTGGTGTGTCCTGGGGCTATCACGACCGATCCGCCCTGGATGGCGCAACCTGCGTAATTGAGACTTTTGACCAGCTGCCGCGCGCGCTGGATGACATCTGGACCTGAAGACATGAGCGACTGGAAGCCTAAACGATTTTGGACTGCGAGCGCCGTTGTTGAAGCGGACGACGGATACACGGTCGAACTGGACGGTCGCCGAGTGAAAACGCCTGCCAAAGCCGGGTTGATATTGCCGACACGCGCAATGGCCGAAGAGGTCGCGGCAGAGTGGGACGCACAGGAAAAAGAAGTCGACCCGACCCTGATGCCGTTCACCCGGTCTGCCAACGCAGCCATCGACAAGGTGCGTCACCAGCACGCCGAGGTTGCAGATATGCTGGCCGATTACGGCGATTCGGACTTGCTGTGTTACAGGGCGACCCACCCGCACGAGTTGCAAGAGCGGCAGGCAGATCAATGGGACCCGGTTCTGGATTGGGCGGCGGAAACCTTTGCTGTGCGCCTTGTTCCTGTGGCCGGTGTGCTGCATCAGCCGCAATCTGCGCCTGCGCTGGATACGCTTCGGCAGCGCGTTCATGAATTCAACGACTTCCAGCTTGCCGCTTTTCACGATCTCGTCAGCCTGTCCGGATCTTTGGTTCTGGGCTTTGCGTCGGCCTTGAATTGGCGCACTCCGGGTGAAATCTGGAAAATCTCAAGATTAGATGAGGATTGGCAAATCGAACAATGGGGCCACGATGACGAGGCCCACGCGGTTGCCGAAACCAAAAAAGCTGCCTTTTTACACGCTAAACGGTTCTTTGATATCTCGATTTGAGCCTATTCTGCCTGATTTTGTGTTGCAGACGAGGTCATCTCTGAATTGACTCATCGTTTTCACTGATCCGACCCTTGACGTTTGTTTATGAATGCGCCCAAACTCGTGGCCACTAAAGGGGAGACACCTTTGGGGAAACCTTTCTGGTGCCAAGGGTGCCGGACAGAGCCGTCCCGAACCGGGGCGGATAATCAGGAAGAGGTAAAAATGAAAAAATCCGTAATCTTGGGCGTGGCAACTGTCGCCGGCCTGGCTGCTGGCGCAGCGGCGGCGGGCACTGTTGATGATGTCAAGGCGCGCGGCAAACTGAACTGCGGCGTGGCGACTGGCGTACCCGGCTTTGCCAGCCCGGATGCCAATGGCGAATGGCAGGGCTTTGACGTGGCTGTCTGCCGCGCAGTAGCAGCCGCCGTTCTGGACGACCCGACCGCTGTTGAATTCATCCCGACCACCGGTAAAACACGTTTCACCGCGCTGGCTTCGGGCGAGATCGACATGCTGGCCCGTAACACCACCTGGACCTTCAGCCGCGATGTCGACCTGAAATTCGAATTCGTCGGCATCAACTACTATGATGGTCAGGGCTTCATGGTTCCGAAGGCTCTGGGCGTAAGCTCAGCCAAGGAACTGGACGGTGCGACTGTCTGCATTCAGACCGGTACCACCACCGAGCTCAACCTGGCGGACTTCTTCCGCATCAACAACATGAGCTACGAGCCGGTTCCGATCGAAACCAACGCTGAAGCGCAGCAGCAGTATCTGGCTGGTGCATGTGACGTCTACACCACTGACGCATCCGGTCTGGCCGCAACCCGCGCCACCTTCGAGAACGCAGCAGATCACGTGATCCTGCCCGAGATCATCTCGAAAGAGCCTCTGGGCCCGCTGGTTCGTCACGGTGACCACGAGTGGGGCGACGTTGTTCGCTGGACTCTGAACGCGCTGATCGCCGCTGAAGAAATGGGCGTGACCTCGGCAAACATCGACGAGATGGCTGCAGGTACCGACAACCCCGAAGTGAACCGTCTGCTGGGCAGCGAAGGCACTCTGGGTGAGATGCTTGGCCTGGACGCAACCTGGGCACAGCGCGCGATCAAAGTCGGCGGCAACTATGGTGAAGTGTTTGCCAAGAACATCGGTGAAGAAACTCCGATTGGTCTGGCACGCGGCCTGAACGCACAATGGACCGATGGTGGTCTGCTGTACGCACCGCCGTTCCGCTAAAATCCACGGAAAAGGGCGCAGGGCAACCTGCGCCCTTTTTCCATCAATAAGAAACACTCCCGGTTAGATTGAGCAAAGAACAACTTTGCCGGCAAAAAACGGGATGCACGGGGATATACATAGGTCATGACGACTCTCACTGACCCGCCGAAGGAGCAGTTCCGGCTGTCCATGCTCCTTTATGATACGCGGTACCGATCTGCGACCATTCAGGTCATAGCGATGATCGGTTTCATGCTTCTGGCAGCCTGGATTATCAACAACACCATTCAAAACCTCGAAACGCTGGGCAGAACAGTCGGATTCGACTTTTTCGCCGAACCGGCCAGTTATGACATCAACCAGCGTCTGCTGGAATACGATTCACGCGATACCCATCTGCGCGCGGCGTTCATAGGCCTGCTGAACACGCTGGTTGTCGCAGTTCTGGGCTGTATCACGGCGACAATTATCGGCGTCATGGTCGGCGTCCTGCGTCTGTCCAACAACTGGCTGATCGCCCGGATCATGACCGTCTACGTCGAGATGTTCCGTAACGTGCCGGTGCTGCTGTGGATCGTGTTCGCCATGGCCATCCTGATCGAAAGCCTGCCTGCACCGCGCGCCTTCCGGGGTGAAAACCCAGAAGCCACTATGGATCTGTTCGGCACAGTCGCTGTGACCAATCGCGGGGTCTATATCCCCGAATTCCTGTTTTCGCGTGGTTTGGGTGACATCCACCTGTTCGGCACGTCAAGCCTGCGGTTCGATGTTTCGCTGGACCTCATCGCCTTCCTGATCGTGCTTGGCGGCAGCATCTTCGCAATGCGCAAAGTGTCGGCCTGGGCCAATGCGGCGCAAGAAAAGACGGGCGACCGTCCGACCATCTGGCACATCCAGTTGGGCTTGCTGTTCGTTCCGTCGATCATTCTGCTGACTGTGCTGGGCTTTCATCTGGGCTACCCCGAGTTGAAAGGCTTTAACTTCACCGGCGGCACTCATTTGCGGAACTCGCTGATTGCCCTCTGGCTGGCCCTGTCGCTGTATACAGCGGCTTTCATCGCCGAGATCGTTCGCGCTGGTATCCTGGCCATCTCGAAAGGTCAGACCGAGGCCGCATCCGCTCTGGGTCTGCGCCCGGGTCGGACCATGCGCCTTGTGATCCTGCCTCAGGCGCTGCGGGTGATCATCCCGCCGATGATCTCGAACTATCTGAACCTCACCAAGAACTCGTCGCTGGCGATTGCGGTCGGATATATGGACATCACGGGGACCCTTGGCGGCATCACCATGAACCAGACCGGCCGCGAGCTGGAATGCGTTCTGCTGCTGATGCTGGTCTATCTGACCATCTCGCTGAGCATTTCGGCGGTGATGAACTGGTACAACAACCGTGTCAAACTGGTGGAGCGGTAATATGAGTGATGTTTCATTTGTCCGCACGGAAATGTTGCCGGAACAGGCGCCACCTGCCTCAGAGGTAGGCGTACTGGGCTGGATCCGGCACAATCTGTTCTCAAGCTGGCTTAACGCGATCCTGACCGTTATCTCGCTGATCTTCATCTATTATGTGCTTTCCAACATCCTGACTTGGACGTTCGAATCCGTTTGGAACGCCAATTCACTGTCGGAATGCCGTGAGATCATGATGGCGACGTGGGGCGATACGCATGGTCATGCCTGCTGGGGCGTGATCAAGGACCGGTGGCTGCAATTGCTGTACGGTTTCTATCCGCCTTATCCGGCGCATCCGGATGCAACGTGGTCTAACCCACCCGAAACCGGCGGCTGGCCCGCCTATTTCCGGCCGAACCTGACCTTCATCCTGTTGCTTGTCGCGATAGCGCCTGTGCTGTTCACCAACGTACCGCGCAAATTGCTTTTTGTGACGGCGGCCTACCCGTTCCTGTTGCCTTGGCTGATGTGGGGCGGCAGCATCTGGGGTCCGCTGATGGTCGCGGCTGGGCTGGGCATTGGGTATCTTGCGTACAAGTTTATTCTCCCAGTCGCTGGTTCACTGACAGCGATCATCGTTGCGGTGGCGCTACCTATTCTTTGGTGGTTGTTTGCTTCCGGTTCGGTTGCCGACGCTATCAACTCCGTCATTCCGATCGGCATTGCCCCGGTAGAAAGCCGCGACTTTGGTGGCTTCATGCTGGCGATCCTGTTGGGTGTTGTGGCCATTGGTGTCTCGTTGCCCATCGGCATCCTTCTGGCGCTGGGTCGTCAGTCGGATCTGATGATCGTTAAGTATCTGTGCGTGGGCTTTATTGAGTTCATCCGCGGCGTGCCGCTGATCACCCTGCTGTTCGTGGCATCTCTGCTGTTGAACCTGTTCCTGCCGCCGGGCACCAATTTCGATATCATCCTGAGGGTGATGATCATGATGACCCTGTTCTCGGCCGCCTATATGGCCGAGGTGATCCGGGGTGGTCTGGCTGCACTGCCGCGCGGTCAGTACGAAGGGGCCGACAGTCTGGGCCTGAACTACTGGCAGGCGCAGCGGTTGATCATCATGCCGCAGGCTCTGAAAATCTCGATCCCGGGCATCGTGTCGACCTTTATCGGCATTTTCAAGGATACCACGCTGGTCTCGATCATCGGTCTGTTCGACGTGATCGGCCTGACAAACGGCATCCGCGCTGATACCGCGTGGAATGGCATCTACTGGGAACTGTTTGCCTTTATTGGCGTTCTGTTCTTCGTCGTCTGCTTCTCCATGTCCCGTTATTCCATGTATCTGGAGCGCAAGCTTCAGACTGGCCATCGTTAAGGAGTTCAACACATGTCTGAACTTGCAATTGAACGCGAAATCGACCGCTCCAAGATGCAGGTGAGCGACGAGGTCGCCATCGAAATCACCAACATGAATAAGTGGTACGGGTCCTTCCACGTGCTGCGCGACATCAATCTGACCGTCAATCAGGGCGAGCGGATCGTGATCGCGGGGCCTTCGGGCTCGGGCAAGTCCACCCTGATCCGCTGCCTGAACGCGCTGGAGGAACACCAGCAGGGCACGATCATCGTGGACGGGACCGAGTTGTCGAATGACCTCAAGAACATCGACAAGATCCGTTCCGAGGTTGGCATGGTGTTCCAGCACTTCAACCTGTTCCCACACCTGACCATTCTGGAGAACTGCACGCTGGCACCGATCTGGGTACGCAAGACGCCCAAGAAAGAGGCCGAGGAGCGTGCGATGCACTTCCTGGAAAAGGTGAAGATCCCCGAGCAGGCCGACAAGTATCCCGGTCAGCTTTCGGGTGGTCAGCAGCAGCGTGTGGCGATTGCCCGCTCGCTCTGCATGATGCCGCGGATCATGTTGTTCGATGAACCGACATCGGCGCTGGACCCCGAAATGATCAAAGAAGTGCTCGACACCATGATCGAGCTGGCCGAGGAAGGCATGACCATGCTCTGCGTGACCCACGAGATGGGCTTTGCCCGTCAGGTCGCCAACCGCGTGATCTTCATGGACGCCGGTCAGATCGTGGAGCAGAATGAACCGGAAGAGTTCTTCAACAACCCACAGAGCGAGCGGACCAAGTTGTTCCTCAGCCAGATTCTGGGGCACTGATCCCGATCACATGCGCAAAGAAAGGCGGGGCTTTGGCCTCGCCTTTTTCTATTCTAGCAGCTCGCGAGGAGTAACAAATCCCAGAACGTCGCCGCTGTGCCACTGAATATCTGCCCAATTATTGGTGTTGAATCGGATCACGGCCGTCGCACAGGTCGGATAGTCGCAGAAACGAGCGTGTTCTGGCGGCTTTCGGACAATTTGACTGGCAAATGCCGCAATTCCGGGGTTGTGCCCCAGCATCAAAACCGTCTGCTCAGTGGCCCCGGACAGTTCGGTCAACATGTCTACTGGGCCAGCGTGATAGAGCGTTCGGCGAAAACACACTTTGTCAGCTTGCAAACCCATGCGGTCCCAGGTTTCCCGCGTTCGGGCTGAACTTGAGCTGAGAATCTCATCCGGTAACCAGCCGTTTTCCTGCAACCACGATGCAATCGCCGGGGCAGACTTGCGTCCACGCTTGTTCAGCGGCCTGTCATGATCGGAAAGGGCTGGGCTGTCCCAGCTGGACTTTGCATGGCGGGTCAGGATCAGGGTGCGGGTCATGACGGATGAAAAGCTCTCATATGGTGGGCGGATTGCTCCGGATCCCGCCCCGCGCCAGAACTGAGGGGACAGGACAGTCGCGCCAGGCAGCCTCCGGTCATGCAGGTCTGGCCGTCGACCGTGGAAAGGTGGTCGTGGCAGGCCGCCACATCGTAGAAGTCATGGCTGTTCAGCGCGCCGACTGGGCAGGTTTGCGTACACGGGGCTGGGCAGGTGGTGCAGGGTGATACGCCCGGCGTCTCGGGCAGAGGAAACTCTTGGGCGAAGTGCAGCGCGCCTCGGAATGAGATCATCATGCCGACCTCATCCTGCACCAAAGCACCAACGGGGCTGCTGAAAGTGCGCCCTGATTTCAACGCCCAGTCGATGAATGGCACGTAGGGAGGACCACCAAATGGGAAATGGGCCTCGGCGGATAACTCTTGCGCCATTTGGCCGACCACGCGCGACGACCAACGGTCCACAGGATCGCCGGACTGCCACTCGGGCGAGGATTTCAGCGCCGACCAGAACTCCGGACCAGCCCCCAACAGAATCAACGTACCGCCGTCCAGTTGCTTGGCATCTGTGAGGCGGGGATGCAGCGCACCCATGACGATCAGACCGGCCGCTTTTGCCGCCTGTTCGACCAGATCATAGGTTATAACCACAGTGTCAGAGGAGAGTGGGGCGCGATCTATCATGTCTCCTCCACCACTGAATCAATCCGGTCGGATCAGTGATCCGGCACCGTGTTCTGTGTAAAGCTCAAGCAAGACCGCATTCGGCGCGCGCCCGTCCAGGATGACAACCGCGCGAACACCGCTGTGAAGCGCGTCCAGCGCTGTTTCGGTCTTGGGGATCATGCCGCCTGCAATCGTACCGTCCAGCGTCATCTCGCGGATCTGACCAGCCTTCAATTCGGTCACAACGTCCCCAGCGGCATTCTTAACGCCCGAGACATCCGTGAGCAGCAGAAGGCGATCGGCCTTCAGCGCAGAGGCGATGGCCCCTGCCGCGGTGTCGCCATTCACGTTGAAGGTTTCTCCGTTGCGACCTGCGCCCAGCGGGGCGATGACCGGGATCACATCGTGTGCAAACAGGTCATGCAGGATTTTCGGGTTCATCTCTGCCGGGCTTCCAACGAAGCCCAGAGACTCGTCCGTCTGATCACAGAGCATCAACTGCGCATCCTTGCCCGACAAGCCAACGGCCATGCCACCCTGATCGTTGATCGCCTGAACAATACGTTTGTTCACCAGACCCGACAGCACCATCTCAACCACTTCTACGGTGGCTTTGTCGGTGACGCGCTTGCCGTTCACAAACTCGGACTGGATATCCAGTTTGTCCAGCATCGCGTTGATCATGGGCCCGCCGCCGTGAACGATCACCGGGTTCACACCGACCTGACGCATCAGGACGACGTCGCGCGCAAAGCTTTCCATCGCCTCGTCGCTGCCCATGGCGTGGCCGCCGAGTTTGATGACGACAATTGCGCCGTCATAGCGTTGCAGATAGGGCAATGCGCTGTTCAGCGTTGCGGCGGTGGCGATCCAGTCCCGGTTCATATCTCTTGTCTTCATGGCTGCAGTCCCTCTGGGAACCCGTGTTAGGAGTTTTGTGCAGCTCTGCCAAGACCGGATCGCGTGTAGGGCCGCGCCGGGTGGTCCGGAGCGGCCTGTTTTTAGATCAGCTCATCGCGCGTTTCATGGCCGGGATGTTGCTGACCAGCAGAAGGTCAAAGGCCAGCACGACCAGCAGCGTCAAACCCACCAGCGGGAAGGCCATCGCGGTGAACAGGCCGATCAGGACAGCCCCTTTCCACAATGGCAGTTCCGCAGGCATCGGCGGCGCGGCCAGACGCCCGGCACGCTGCGGCCGACGCTTGATCCACATCACAACGCCAGAGACGCAGACAAAGATGACCGACAGGCAGAACACCACGTTCAGGATGAAGTTCCACGTGCCCATCAGACCCATGTGAAACGGGATACCAACCGCCATGGATTTGCCCATAAGCGAGTAATCCTCATAACGGACATCCGCTAGAATCCTGCCAGTGTACTGATCCACGTGAACAGTGCGGTCATTCACCGGATCGGTCGAATCGCTGCTCATACTGTCCCGGTTCAGGGTCCAGACACCGTCCTCACCACCGGGATAGGCCACACGGAACCGTCCTGTCATGTCCAGCGCGGTGCCAAGCGCCACCAGCGCGTCAATATCGACCGTTGAGCCTTGTGGTACTCCATCGATCCCGGCGCCGGAGCCCGAGGCAGGCATTGGTGTCTGCTCCAGCGCCCAAGGGACGTCGTTCTGGTGCCCGTGGTTCATACTGGCGTGGATATCATCGGACAACGGGACATTGTCCCATTTCTCGGCCGGGAAACTGCTCCAAGGCTGGACGATCATTCCACCCCAAACACCGGCCCAAGAAAGGCCTGAGATCAGGAAGACCACCAACAGCCCGGACATCCAGAATCCGACAACAGCGTGCAGCGACTTCCACATTGCGCGACCGCGTGCGCGCATATTTGGCACCAGCGCTGCCATAGTGTTTCCGCGCGGCCACCACATGTACAGCCCGGTAAAGACCAGCAGCAGGCTGAGCCCCGCCGCGATTTCAAGAATACGGTCTCCGGTCGTGCCGATCATCAATGTGGAGTGGATGTTGTCGGCCAGATCGTACCAGCCCGCGCGGCGATCCCATACGTCAAGAACTTCTCCGGCATAAGGGTCGACGGCCACAAGGCGCTGACCCACTTCGGTTTTGATGCGGAAGACGGTTGCCAGATCGGCGGCTTTGGGGCCGATCCATTCCACGACCGTACCGGGCACCTGTTCAAGGGCGACCTCGGCCTGTTGGGACACAGGGAGCGCGTGCCCCTGAATGGTCACCCCGATTTTCTCTCCGTCGCGTCCGTCAAGCTGAGTGATGAACATCATCATCATCCCGGTGACGGCCAGAATGATTAGGAATGGGATGACGAAGATCCCCGCGTAGAAGTGCCACCGCCAGGCGGCAAAGTAGAATTTTTGCGCAGCAGTAGTCTGCGCCGGGGTATCCCCCAGGTTTTGGCTATTCATTGCCATGATAGTCTCCGGATTCGCTAATTGCCCTACGCAGTGCCTGCGTAGGTTCAAACTTTGTTGAGGTGAATCAGGAGATAAGAGGTGGCCCGCGGGCGTCGTAGCGGGTGTAGAACCCGGCACTGCGGTGTGTGAAATCGCGATGTTCCCAGCGGGCCTGGATTGGCGCGGTGAATGGGACAACCACTTGGGTGGAAGGCAGCTCGATATCCGCTGTCATGCCCGCGAAGGGACACAAGACGCGCGAGTCGGTATCGTCGTGAACTGGACCGTCGGGGTTCAGATCGACCCATTGCTCGACCGTACCTTCCCCGGTGCACAGCACCAGCAGTACTTTTCCGTCATTCCCCATTGCAGGCATCCAGCCTTGCGGAATCGCGCTGGTCACCAAAAGCGCGAGCAACATGAATGCAGGGAAAATGCGGCTGATCAGGATCATTCCAGATGCGCGATGATTGAGCGGAGTGTTGGAATACCATCACCCTTTTCGGACGAGGTCAGAACGATTTCCGGAAAGGCTGCCGGGTGTTTCGACAGCGCGCCGCGCACTTGATCCAGCACTTTCTGGCGCTCATTGGCCTTGACCTTGTCAGCCTTGGTCATCACGCATTGGAACGTGACTGCGCTGGTGTCCAGCAGCTTCATGATCTCGGCATCAACCGGTTTCACACCATGGCGTGAGTCGATCAGAACAAAGGCGCGGCGCAATGTCTGCCGCCCACTCAGATATTGTTTCAGCAGCCGCTGCCATTTCTCCACGACCTTTACCGGGGCATTGGCGTAGCCATAGCCGGGCAGGTCCACGAGATAAAGCTCGGGGCCTTGTGTGAAAAAGTTGATCTCTTGCGTGCGGCCCGGAGTGTTCGACGCACGGGCCAACCCCTTGGTGCCGGTCAGCGCGTTGATCAGGCTGGATTTGCCCACATTGGATCGGCCTGCAAAGCAAACCTCAAGCCGATCAGGCGCTGGCAGGCCGTTCATGGCAACCACGCCTTTTACAAACTCGGACGGTCCTGCAAACAGCTTACGCCCGCGCTCCAGCGCGAACTCGTCCGGGTCTTCGACCAGTGGGAAGGGAAGAGTGCTCATAACAGGTGAACCTTATCGCCGACGGAGATTGTGCCACCACGAACCACTTCGGCATAGACGCCGAAATCCTGATGGCCCCAGCTGTTCAACGTGCCCAGTGTATCGGCATCACGAGCGCCGGTTTCGGGATTGGCCGTCGTTGCCAAGCAGCGGGTGATACGTTCACGCACGCGGAACACGGTCTCGCCAACCTGAACCTCTCGGTTGAGCCAATCGAATTCTTCCCACAGGGGAAGGCCATCGAACCAGATGTTGCCGCGCCAGCGATGGAACGACAGGTACTGGCCCAACTTTTGTTCAACGGCCCGATGCGACGCCAAGTTGCACAAGCTGATCGAAGGGAAATCGCTGTCGGTCATGCCCCGTCCGGGGACCCGAATGATCCGCGCCGATGCCGCGCGATCAGCGGGCATAAGCGGTTTGACCCAATCCAGAAACACCTGTTGATTTGTGTCGGGGTCAAAGCTGAGTTCCGGCAGATCCGGGTGCATCAGAGTCACTGTATCGCCGTTCAGCCGTGCCGAAATCGCCATCAACTGAGGTGCTTTCGCCCCTCGGCTGAAATTAGCACAAGGCACCCATTGTGACCCATCCGCGGCGGAGGCCTCATGCGCGACCGCCCAAACACGATCCCCGGGCAAGGTCTGCCCGGGGGTTGCTGTTACGGTCTGGACGGCTTCACGACCATGACTTTTGATCGGATGCCGCCAGATATGGGTCACTTTGGCATTCATTTGTCGTCCGTCTTGGGCGTACGCTTGAAGCCGGATTTGATGTTGCCGAACACGTCGGGCTTATAGCCTTGACTGCGCATGATCAGATACTGCTGCGTGAACGTGATCGTGTTGTTCGCGATCCAGTAGACGACCAGCCCGCTGGCAAAACTGCCCAGCATGAACATGAATACCCACGGCATCCAGGCAAAGATCATCGCTTGTGTCGGATCGGTTGGCGCCGGGTTCAGTTTCTGCTGCAGCCACATCGAGATACCCAGCAGCAGCGGCAGAATACCAATGAAGATCAGCGCCATCAGCGTGTCAGGCTGCGGACCGGCCCAAGGCAACAAGCCGAACAGGTTCATAATCGAGGTCGGGTCCGGCGCGCTGAGGTCCTGGAACGGGCCAAACCATGGGGCTTGACGCAGTTCGATCGTGACGAAGATCACTTTGTACAGCGAGAAGAAGATCGGGATCTGCAGCAGGATTGGCAGACAGCCTGCGGCCGGGTTCACCTTTTCCTTCTTGTACAGCTCCATCATGCCCTGCTGCATCTTCTGGCGGTCGTCGCCAGCAGCCTCTTTCAGGGCCTCCATCTGCGGTTGGAGTTCTTTCATCTTCGCCATCGAGACGTAGGATTTGAACGCCAGCGGGAACAGGATTGCCTTGATGATCAGGGTCAGGCCGATGATCGACCAACCCATGTTGCCGATCAGGGCATTGATGTTGTGCAGCAGCCAGAAGATCGGCTTGGTCAGGAAGTAGAACCAGCCCCAGTCGATGCTGTCGATGAACTTCTGCACGCCCTCTTGCTGATACTCGCGGATGGTCTCCCATTCCTTGGCACCGGCAAACAGTTGAGTGGTGACTTCCTCGGTTGCGCCCGGAGCAACAGTCAGCGTCGGCAGAACGGTTTCCGTCTGGTAGATCTTGCGGCGAGAGTCGTATTTTGCTGCGGCCTTGAAGGCAGACCCTTCTTCAGGGATCAGGGTGGTCATCCAGTAGTGATCAGTGAAGCCGATCCAACCGCCTTCTTTGATCTGAAAGACCTCGGCTTGCGCACGCTCATTCGGGTCGATGTCAAAATCGCGTACATCGCCATAGTCGATTTCGTCCAGAACGCCGTCAGCCATGACCATCACGCCTTCATGCAGGATGAAGAAGTTCTTCAGATCAGGCAGTTCGCCGTCTTCACCCATACCATGGCGGGCAAGGATGCCGTAAGGGGCCATGCCGACCTCGGACTGGGTGTTGTTCTGAACCGACTGGGTAACGGTGAACATAAAGTCTGCGTCAACCGAGATCGTGCGGCGAAAGGTCAGACCCTTTTCGTTATCCCATTTCAGGGTAACCGGAGTATCGACGCTCAGTGCATCACCGTTTTCGACGGTCCACAGCGTGTTCGGGCCGGGGACGTCAGCCCCTGCCACACCCGCGCCCGGGGCCCATCCGTATAGGGCGTAGTATGCCGAGTCCGAGCCCACGGGCGACAGCAGCTCGACAATGGGTGCGCCTTCTTCGATCGAAACTTTGTAGTCCTTCAGAAACAGCTCATCGATGCGGCCGCCGGACAGGGACAGGCTGCCCTTCAGACGCGGCGTGTCGATTTCGATCCGAGGTGCCTCAGCATCGGGCTCGACTTCGGTCGCGTCTGCCGTCGCTTCGCCGACAGTGCCGGTGCTGGTGGCGCTGGGGGTCTGAACGTCTGTACCCTCTGTTGCGCTGATCTCGGTCGTTTCTGGCGACGTGGTCTGCTCGGGCGGTGGGAACAGCACGAACCAAACCAGGATCACGAGAAAGCTGAGCGCGGTTGCGAGGATGAGATTCTTGTTCTGATCGTCCATCTGGGACAGCCACCTTGAGCAGTGAAAGACACCCGCTGGGTTCAACAGAGTGCAAGCCCAAAGGTCAAGCGGAATCGCCCCTTATTTCCTCACGGATCGCGGTTCTGTGGCGTTAATTCGCGGTTATGGCCGCGCCTGGCGCCCGATTTGCGGCATTCCGTTGATCTTGTTTTGATGCGCCAGCATCCAGTCGATGGTCTTTTCAAAAGGCATCGGCTTCCCAATTCCAAAGCCCTGAACATGATCGCAGCCCAACTGAGCCATCAGTGCATGTTCGCCGGGGGTTTCAACGCCTTCGGCCAAAGTCTCGACATTCAGCCGTTCCGCCATGGTCAAAATTGCGGCAACCAACTGTTGCTGGCTGGCATCGCGATCAGCCTTGGCAACAAAGGACCGGTCGATTTTGATGCGCGAGACGTCAAAGCGTTTGATCGAGGCAATGGACGCATGACCGGTGCCAAAATCATCCAGATCAATGCAGCAGCCCAGATTGGACATGCTGGTTACATTGCGGGTGATCACGTCATCCGGACGTCTGGAAAATACGGTTTCAAGAATCTCGGCGGCCAGTCTGTCGGGGGTGAGGTCATTCTGATCAAGTTCCCATTTCAGACGCTCGATCAGCGCCGGATCGCGCAGTTCGTCTGATGAGAAATTTACTCCGATCCGAGGCACGATCACTCCGGCGCGGTCCCACTCTCGCATGGCGGCAAAGGCGTGATGCCGCATCACCTGACCCAGCCGTTCCATCAGGTCGGCCTGTTCGGCAAAAGGCAGAAAAACCTGCGGGCCCAACACGCCCTTTTGGGGATGTTCCCAGCGGGCCAGAGCCTCGAACCCTGTCACATGCCCGGTATCCGTAGAAATTTGTGGTTGAAACCATGGACAAATCTCACCGCTGTCCAGGGCCGCAATAAACTCATTGCGCAGATTGGCGCGAATGCGGGCCCGCCGTTGTGTTTCCGAAGAATAGGCGCGGATGGTCGAAGGGCCGTTTCTTTGTGCTTCGTCCAAAGCCGCGCTTGCGGCGTCGATCCACTCGGCAAAGGCGGCATCAGGGAGTGAGGATTGAAGACAAAACCCGATCGAGCAGGACATGTATACGCTGGTGCCATTCAAAGTAATCGGCTCTTCGACAGCTGCCTGAAGTCGGCCCGACATCTGAATACAGGCTTCAAGGTCCAGATTCTGCGACCCACGCAAACCGATGGAGATCTTGCTTTGATCCAAGCCCGTGGCAATGTCCTGGGAACGGATGACGGAGAGAACGCGAGCACGGAACTGGTCCGCCATCAGGTTGCCAGCGGTATTGCCGTGGAGATCCAGAAAATCAGGAAACCCGTCCAGTTCCACAACCATGCAGGCGGCTTCGTGACCAGTGCGCCGATTGTCCTGGAAAACGGCTTCCATCTCGGCAGCGAAAACATCGATCGGCAACAGTCCGCTTTGGCGTTTTGACCGGTCATCGACTTTGTTCGCGACTGAGACCGCCACCGCAAACACCAGCGGAAGCGCCAGCGCGACGATGACTAGCGCGCGTTCTCCGCCAATCCAATATGCGGCGAGGCTGATCGCCGGTGCAAAGGCTAGCGCTGGAGGCCCGCTTAGCGCCGTGGCGAGAAAGTCTAGAATTCTGTTGACTGAGATATGTTTCCACATCGGTTATCCGGGCCTCTACCTTGAGCATCGCTCGCTCAGGTCGACCCTAGAAAGCCAATCTGAGTCACTCGTTAACGCAACTGCGGAATTTCGTCAGAATTTTCGTCTTTTTTGCCCGGACTCAGCGCAAGGTTCTGAAAATCAAACAGTTTCGGGTCCAGAAGATGCGAAGGACGCGCGTTTGTCAGCGCCCGGAACATCACCTGGCGACGTCCGGGGCTGTTCTTTTCCCACTGGTCGAGAATCTGTTTCACCTGCTGGCGCTGCAGGCCGTCCTGGCTGCCGCACAGGTCGCAGGGGATGATGGGATAGTTCATCGAGATGGCGAATTTCTCGCAATCGGCCTCGGCCACATGGGCGAGGGGACGGAAGACGAACAGATCGCCTTCTTCGTTCACCAGTTTTGGAGGCATGGTAGCCAAACGCCCACCGTGGAACAGGTTCATGAAGAATGTCTCAAGGATATCGTCGCGGTGATGGCCCAGTACGACGGCACTGCAGCCTTCTTCGCGGGCAATGCGGTACAAGTTGCCACGCCGCAGTCGCGAGCACAGAGCGCAATAAGTGCGGCCCTGCGGAACCTTGTCCATCACAACGGAATAGGTGTCCTGATACTCAATCCGATGGGGGACGCCCATTCGTTCCAGGAACTCGGGCAGGACGGTCGCCGGAAAACCAGGCTGACCCTGATCCAGATTGCAGGCCAGAAGATCGACTGGCAGCAGCCCGCGCCATTTCAGCTCATAAAGGACCGCCAGCAGGGTATAGCTGTCCTTGCCGCCGGACAGGCAGACCAGCCAACGTGGCGGTTTGCCATCCTTGTCATGGGCGGCCGGGTCCACCATCCCGTACTGCTCGATGGCCTCACGGGTCTGGCGCACGATGCGCTTGCGCAGCTTTTTGAACTCGGTGGTCGAGGGCGCGCCGGCAAAGAGCGGGTGGATATCGTCAGCTTCGTCAAACATGCGCAGCCCCTACAGCAGTTGTGGCAACCGGGCAAGTGGGCGGGTCATCCCAGACGCCCCAGCAGGGCTTCCGTGTCCAGTCCTGTGACCGATCCCGGGATGCGACCGCTTTCACCTGACAGACGCGCGGCAATAAAGCCGTCGGCAACCTCGCTCGGAGCGTGGCGCAGTAGCTGCGATGCGGTCAGCAACAGGGCCGCGTTCTCAGCGAACCAACGCGCTTCGCTCTCTGGCGGAATTTCCGGCCAGCGACCACGATGCGCCTTCAGAGCTTCGTCGTAACCTCTGTCGGTGCCTGCTGCGGCGTCCAGCTCGGCCTGCAGAACGTCGGCAGCCAACGGATCGCGGGTGAGGGTGCGCAGAATGTCGAGGCAGATCACATTGCCCGACCCTTCCCAAATGCTGTTTAGGGGCGCTTCGCGATAGATCAGGGGCAGGGGGGTGTCTTCGACGTAGCCCATGCCGCCCAGAACCTCCATCGCTTCGACCACGACGACGGGGCAGCGTTTGTTGTTCAGGAACTTGGCCAGTGCGACGCCGATGCGGGCAAAGGCTTTGTCCTCGGGCGACTGGCCGTCGAACGCCCGTGCGACACGCATACCCAACGTCATCGCGCCTTCCCAGTCCAGCACAAGATCAGCCAGCACGGCGCGCATCAGGGGTTGGTCGATTAACCTGCGCTGAAAGGCGTTGCGGTGCGACACCCAGTGATGCGCCTCGGCGAGTGCGGCGCGCATCAGGCCGGCCGGCGCCACGGCCGTATCCAGCCGCGTGTGGTGCACCATCTCGATGATCGTCCGAACGCCCGCCCCTTCTTCGCCTAGCTGATAGGCGAGTGCGTCGTGGTATTCGATCTCGGACGAGGCGTTGGATTTGTTGCCCAGCTTGTCCTTCAACCGCATCAGGTGGATCGCGTTGCGCTCACCATCAAGCCAGCGGGGCACGAGGAAACATGTCAGGCCGCCCGGCGCTTGCGCCAGTGTCAGGAACCCGTCTGACATTGGGGCGGAACAGAACCATTTATGCCCGCGCAATCGCCAGTGCTCGCCATCGCGGATCGCGACGGTCGTATTGGCGCGCACGTCCGAGCCACCCTGTTTCTCGGTCATCGCCATGCCTAGCGTAGCGCTGGCCTTCTGCTTGATCGGCTTCATCGACGGATCATAGCTGCGTGCCATGAGCTTTGGCCGCCAGACCGACGCGACCTGCTCATTGGCCGCAAGGGCCGGAATTGCCGCATAGGTCATGGTCATCGGGCAGCAGTGCCCGGGTTCGACCTGGCTGGCCAAATACACCATCGCTGCATGCGTGGCGTGGCCTCCGGGCTGCCCGTCCCAGGCCAATGACGGGTAGCCGGCGGATTGACTGGTCTGCATCATCTGGTGATAGGCGGGGTGAAACCGAACCTCGTCCAGACGTCTGCCGCCCTGATCGAACAGTCGTAGTTCCGGGGGGTGCCGATTGGCCTCGCGCCCCAGTTCGCGGGTCTCTGCACGCCCAAGCGTTTCTCCATAAGCCTCTAATGGAGCGGAACGCCCGCCTGCAAAATGCACGGTGTTTCGCAGCACGGGATCAGACGTCCAGAGGTTGGAGTCGCCACGCAATGGCGGCTGATTCAGAACATCATGTGTAGGCAGTGAGTGGCGGGCTTGGGATGTCATCTGGACCTCAGGTAGTACGGGTCCAAGTGTTTAGCGGTGCTCGGAACGGGTCAAGTCTGACGGAAGGTCACGAACAGCCGCCGCCGTCGTCTTTGCGATCCGGAACAGGATCATACCCGTCGCCGCCCCAGGGATGGCAACGGCCAATCCGCCGTGCCGCCAGCCAGCTTCCCCTGATCGCACCGTGCTTTTCCAAGGCTTCCAGCGCATAGGCCGAGCAGGTCGGTTGATACCGGCAATTGAAACCGACCCAGGGGCTGAACACCAGCCGATAGACCCGGACGGGCAGGGCGACGATATGTGAGAACAGGGTCATTTCCGAGCGGTGTGCACTTTGCGCAGCGCATAACGCAGATCGTCCAGAAGCGCCTCATAGGGCCGTTTGGCTGTGGTTTCGGCCCGGCCGATCAAGACGTAATCCCACCCGTCTTGGCCGCTGATGGGCAGAACAGCCCGCGCGGCCTCGCGCAGCCGACGCTTGGCGCGGTTGCGGGCAACTGCATTGCCGACCTTTTTGGAGCAGGTGAAGCCCACCCGAATCCCAATTGCCTCGTCAGGTGCGCGTTTGCGGGCCTGCACCATCATCGAAGATGTGCCCTGCCTGCGCGCGCGCGCGGCTTTCAGGAAGTCGGATCGCTTCTTGAGAACGGTCAGAGTATCAGGCGCGCAAACGGACGCCGCCGGGGGCGTATCCCCGGGCTGGTTCTTACCATCCACAGGGGCCTCCGGCGGCGTCATGTTCATAACCTGATCGGTGAGCGGTTTACGCGCTCAGCGACTTGCGGCCACGTGCGCGGCGCGCGTTCAGGATCTTGCGGCCGGCCTTGGTGGCCATGCGCGCGCGGAAACCGTGGCGGCGTTTGCGAACCAGGTTCGAAGGCTGATAGGTGCGTTTCATCGCTCCGTCTCCAATCTATGCGGTCGGGTGCGGCGCGGATTCGCCTGCCCGTGGTGTTCGAAGCCCGTCCTCTACTGGGTAGCGGGGGGTAAGTCAAACCCCTAGGTGGGGTTTTCGCGCCTTTTGCAACAATTCTGTAACCGCAGCGCACAAAAGGTTTCAAAATGCCCGGTTTACGGTCCCAAACCCTCACATTCCCAGCCAAAAACATCAAGGCAGCGTGAGGCCCCTGTTTCTGGCGCTGCTTGCGGCGCATGTTATTCGCACAATGAAACGCACAAAACCGGACAGCCTCATGAGCGACACAACTCAGGCCCCACGCAGCGGGCTTGCGCGACATATACCATTGCTGGTGATTCTCGCCGTGGCGGCGGTCGGGTTTTTCACACTGGGCGATTACCTGACCTTTGAGACGCTGCGCGACAATCGCGAGGCGCTGTTGGCCTGGCGTGATGCCAATTACTGGGCCATGGCCGGTGCTTTTGTGGCGATCTACATTATCATCGTGGCGTTTTCACTGCCGGGTGCTGCGGTAGCCTCAATGACCGGAGGCTTTTTGTTTGGCCTGTTCGCCGGAACGGTCTTCAACGTGTTCGCGGCTACAATCGGTGCATCGGCGATCTTTCTGGCCGCGCGTTGGGGGCTGGGCGAATCTCTGACTGCCCGGCTTGAGGCTTCGGAAGGGGCTGTGAAAAAACTGAAGGATGGCCTGCGCGAGAATGAAATCTCGGTGCTGTTCCTGCTGCGTCTTGTTCCCGTCGTGCCGTTTTTTGTCGCCAATCTGGTGCCTGCGCTGGTCGGTGTGAAGTTCCGCAATTTCCTGATCACCACAGCTCTGGGTATCATTCCCGGAGGTATCGTCTACACTTGGATCGGCGTCGGGCTGGGCGGCGTGTTCGACAGGGGTGAATCACCAGACGTATCGCTTCTGTGGGAGCCCTTTGTGATCGGCCCCATCATTGGATTGTGTGTCCTGGCCGCTTTGCCGATCGTCATAAAATCCATTCGTGGCCGAAAGGACGCCTGATTCATGCAAGAACTGAAGACCGATATCCTGGTGATCGGTGCCGGGTCGGGTGGGTTGTCGGTGGCCGCAGGTGCAAGCCAGATGGGGGCAAATGTCATCCTGCTGGAAGGACACAAGATGGGCGGCGACTGCCTGAATTTCGGCTGCGTGCCGTCCAAAGCCCTGATTGCCAGTGGCAAGGCAGCTTATGGGCAGGCGCATTCAAAAGCGCTGGGCGTGGCTGACGTGGTGCCTCAGGTCGACTACGCGGCCGCCAAGGACCATGTGCATGATGTGATCGCGCAGATTGAACCAATGGACAGTCAGGAGAGGTTCGAAGGCTTCGGCGTCAAAGTGATCCGGGAATACGGCAGTTTTGTCTCTCAGACCCAGGTGCAGGCGGGTGACAACCTGATCACCGCCCGGCGCGTTGTGATCGCAACAGGCTCTTCCCCGTTGGTGCCGCCGATTCCCGGTTTGGATCAGGTGACGTTTTACACCAACGAGACCATCTTTGACCTGCGCGACAAACCCGAGCATCTGTTGATCATTGGCGGAGGTCCCATCGGCATGGAAATGGCGCAGGCTCATATCCGGCTGGGTAGCAAAGTGACCGTGATCGAGGGGCTGACGGCGCTGGGCAAAGATGATCCCGAAGCGGCCGAGATTGTCTTGGAGACTCTGCGCGCCGAAGGTGTGGCGATTCACGAACAGGCGATGGTCGCGCAGATCAGGCACAATAACGGTGCAATTGAGGTTGTGACCGAGAACGGAGACATCTTCTCGGGCTCTCACCTGCTTTTGGCTGCAGGACGCAAGGCGAATTCCGACCGCCTGAACCTTGAGGCCGCCGGGATCGAGCCGACCCGCACCGGGATCAAAGTGGATGACACGCTGCGCACCACGAACAGAAAGGTTTACGCCATTGGCGACGTTTCCGGTGGGCTGCAATTCACCCATGTCGCGGGGTATCACGCTGGGATCATCATTCGCTCGGCCCTGTTTGGACTGCCGTCGAAAGCGAAGACAACGCATATCCCTTGGGCAACCTACACGGATCCCGAACTGGCACAGGTCGGCCTGACCGAAGCACAGGCACGCGCCCAACATGGCGACAGGTTCGAAATCGCGCGGTTTGACTACCACCACAACGACCGCGCGATCACTGAGCGTAAGACGAAAGGTTTTATCAAGGTCATGGTTGTAAAAGGTCGCCCCGTGGGTGCTACAATCGTGGGTCACCAGGCAGGCGAATTGATCAACTTGTGGTCGCTGGCATTGGCCAATAACCTGAAGATGGGCCAGATCGCCGCGATGGTTTCACCCTATCCAACGATCGGAGAGCTTAACAAACGGGTGGCGGGAGCCTATTTCTCGCCAAGGCTGTTTGAGAATCAGACGGTTAAACGAGTGGTCAGGTTCGTCCAGCGCTGGATCCCCTGACCGGGAAAGGAGCGCCATTTGAACTCGCTGTCGGGCCGTTTTCTGATCCTGACGACGGTCTTCGTGATGTTGGCCGAGGTCCTGATCTTTGTCCCTTCGATCGCGCGGTTTCGAGAGGATTTCCTGCTGAACCGGCTTGAGCGCGCTCAGATCGCCTCGCTGGCTTTATTGGCAGACGACATGCTGGCCGAAGAGCTTGAGGCTGAGTTGCTGGCTAACGCGGGCGTCTATAACGTTGTGCTTCGGCGCGATGAGGTCCGGCAGCTTATGCTGTCGTCACCCATTCCCGAGCAGATCACCAAGACATATGACCTGCGCGATGCCGGGCCGTGGATATTGATCCGGGACGCCCTGACGCGCCTGTTCACACCGGAAAACGAGGTTATTCGTGTGATAGGTGAGCCGGTCAAAGGCGCTGGGCTGCTGATCGAAGTCACTATGGACAGCATGCCTTTGCGCATGGCGATGACCGATTATGGCCTTCGCATTCTTGGCCTGTCTTTCGTTATCTCGATCATCACTGCATTCTTTCTGTTCCTGGCCGTGCGTGTCGTTCTGGTCAAACCGATCAAGAGCGTCGTTGGTTACATGCAGCGCTATGCGGGGGCCCCGGAGGATGCGCGGGGAATTATTTCCCCCAATTCCAAAGTGACCGAGCTGCGAGAAGCCGAGGAGGCACTGCAGCAGTTGCAGACTGAGTTGACGCAAGCCCTGAAGCAGCGCGAACGTTTGGCTCAGTTAGGTGGCGCCGTGGCAAAGGTCAGCCATGACCTAAGGAATATTCTGACTTCGGCTCAGCTTTTTACCGACCGGATCGAGGCCAGCGATGACCCGCTGGTGCGCCGCATGGCTCCGAAGCTGGTGAATTCGATTACGCGGGCTGTGTCCTTGTGCGAAAGCACGCTGGCCTTTGGACGCGCCGAAGAGCCCGCCCCGACCCTAACCATGGTACGTTTGCGGGATGTGGCCGAGGACGTTGTGGCCAGTGAAATGCTCGCCGTTGCGGATGCCTGTGTCGAGATCGTCAACGAAGTGCCGGAGGACCTGGTTGCCCGTGCCGATCCCGAGCAGATTTTCCGCGTCATAATGAACCTCGTGCGCAACGCGCGTCAGGCGCTGGTGGCGTCCGGTAAGCCTGGCAAGATCACAATTGCCGGCTGCGTACACGAAAACGACTGGTGCATCGAGATCAAGGACAATGGCCCGGGCCTGCCGCCCAAAGCGCGTGAAAACTTGTTTACGCCGTTTCAGGGTGGCGTACGAAAAGGTGGCTCTGGCCTTGGGCTTGCAATCGCGCAAGAACTTGTGCGCGGACACGGCGGAGATCTGGTTTTGGCCGAGACAGGACCACAAGGGACGACCTTCGAAATCAGGCTTCCGCAGGGCGACGTGACTTTTTGAAAAATTTTTCAAGAATCGACTTGCACGTCCCGGAACCTGGGTCTACATAGCGCCTCACCAACGCGGACCGATAGCTCAGCTGGATAGAGTACTTGACTACGAATCAAGGGGTCGGGGGTTCGAATCCTCCTCGGTCCGCCACTTCCCCCTTTGTAAGGCGACACATAGTTCTGCCACCAGCGACAGAACCTTTCCATTTTCGCCTCACTTCCTTCGTCCAGCACCCAGACCGATTTCAATGATCCTGACTTCCCTTTTTGGAAAATCAGGGCTGATTTGCAGATCAGACGCCGAAGGCGCCTGTTCCTGCTGATCTGCCGTGTGGCGAACGCGGATGGGGGCGAGGCAATGCTATTCGACAATAGTGGTGCGGCCCGCAGGCGCAGCCGAGGACACGGTTTTGTCTAATAGGGTTGCCCGAGGGGGAAGGCAGCGCCTTACCCCTGATGGCCAGAGGCGTCCGGTTTGTCCAATTCCCGCTGGCTCACGAAACAGAATCGGCGGGGCGTCAGTCCTGCCACCTGAAACTTGATAGTTTTTTTGGTCTTTCCCTCCTTACAATTTTTTTCAGGGATGGATGCCGGATAGCCGTGACCATTACGGGAGGCTCGCCTCTACCGGGACCTGACAACTCTGCTGCGGCATGTTGAAGCTGGCAACCTGAAATAGATCAAAAAGCTCGCTATTCCCTTTTTCAGAGTCTCTCATGATGATACTATGGCCTCAAGAAAAAATGAGGTTTTGCATGCGCTTACACAGCATTTCTGTAAGAAACTTTCGCCGTCTCAAGAGCATTGATCTAGATTTCGAAGAAAAGGAGACGGTGTTTGTTGGTCCAAACAACAGTGGAAAAACTTCGGCAACCGCAGTCATGCGGAGTTTCCTTGGAAATCGTGATTTTAAGATACACGACTTCTCGGTAAGCAGTATTTCGGCGATTGATGCTTACTTAAATGGCGAAGGGGAAAACTTGCCACCGATCGAGCTCGATCTGTGGTTCAAAGTTGATCCAGAGGCAGTATCGTTCGGGCGGGTATTCGCTCTTGCCACAACTCTATCGACTGATTTTACTGAAATCGGAATTCGGTGCGCCCTGGCAGTTGATGATGCCAACGAACTCTGGAGGCACTATAATATTGCTTTTCCGGTGGATCAGAACGGTGAACGCAAACGCTCGCTAAGCCATTTTCTGGATTTAGAGGGCAATTTGAAAAAGCACTATAGTGTTCAGTTTTCATCGCTGGAACGTACGCAAAACGACTCCAGCGCAACGCCACTAGACCCGAAAGATGGAAAGAAAATTCTTAGCTCTCTAATACGCGTCGATTTTGTGGATGCGCAGCGAAACATCGACGACGAGAATGCTGCGAGAAGTAACAGGCTTTCCGAAGCCTTTGCGACCTACTACAGGCGCAATCTTGAGCAAGCGGAACTTGCAGATGAAGCCATAGCTGTCATCGAGCAAAACAATGAAAACCTGACCAGCCATTACCGTCAACGCTTTGAACCCTTGATGACGATGATTGGAGGGCTTGGGCTTCCCTCTGACAATGATCGCGCAATGAAAGTTGTTTCGACGCTGAGTTCAGAAGATGCATTGCGCGGAAACACAGAGCTATTCTACGTAGACGCCAACACGAGCCATGAGCTTCCTGAAGCTTACAACGGGTTAGGGTTCAAGAACCTTGTCTTCATGGCAATTCAAATTGATCATTTCTACAGGCAATGGCTTGCGACCGAGGAAGACCGCCCCTTATGTCAGGTCATCTTTGTTGAAGAACCTGAAGTTCACCTTCACGCTCAAGTTCAGCAGACGTTTATTCGGCAAATGTGGGACGTGTTGACAGAAGGCAGACCAGACGGCGAAAGCACCCCTCAGCTCGCAATCACAACACACTCTTCACACATTCTGGATACTGTCGATTTTTCCAAAATTCGGTACTTCCGCCGCAAGCCTGTTAATGATGCTCAAAATGGAGAAGCATTCCATGGAACCACTGTGCACAGCCTCGGTCAGTTTCAACCGGAGCCAATCGATTTGGGTGGCGAAATTGTTTCACCAGAAGCAGCTCTTTCCTTTTTGAAGAAGTATCTACGCCTCACCCATTGCGACCTATTCTTTTCAGACGCAGCCATTCTTGTAGAAGGGTCAGTTGAAAAGCTCTTGTTGCCTCGAATGATTGATTTCGCAGCCGAGAACCTAAACAAAAAATATTTGACCGTTCTCGAAGTGGGCGGTGCATACGGAATGCGTTTTGCCGGACTACTGGAGTTTCTGGAGATACCCTACCTTGTCATCACAGACATCGATTCTGTTGATCCTGCAAATAATCGCAAAAACTGCATTGCGACCGCTGAAAACGCGGTGTCTTCGAATGCGACACTTGGATACTTCTTCGGGGAAAACAGCGTGAAAGCACTCGCCGCCAAAACGGAAACCGAACGTGAACAAGCGGACGGAATGCGTTTCATCAGCTATCAAGTGCCTGTCTCGCTAAACGTAGAAGAACAAGCACACAACTTCCACGGGAGGACACTTGAAGAGGCCTTTGTCTATGAGAACCTCGACCTCTTTCGCAACGGTGCATTGAGTATCGGAATTGATCTGCCGGATGATCCTATCGAACTACACCAAGATGTCTGGAAGCGTATCAAAAGCTCCACATTCAAAAAAACCGAATTTGCGATGAATGTACTGGCATACGAGCCGCCTCAGCAACAGGATGAAGAGGAAACTGACAACGACGGCAACGCGTTGCTTCCTTGGCGCGTACCGCAATACATCGCTGAGGGTCTGGTCTGGCTGGATGGACAACTCTCCCAGAACATAGTGGAGGAGTGAATGGAAATCGCATTGAAGCCAACAGAGGCAGACAAAAAAATTGTGGAGTGCATCACTGAAGAAAGATCGTTTTCAGTAATTGCCGGCGCAGGTTCTGGAAAAACCACATCACTTGTCGAAGCTCTCAAAAACATCCGTGAAGAACACGGAAAAGAGCTCCGTAAAAATGGACAACGCGTCGTGTGCATAACTTATACGAACCGAGCCGTTGATGTGATTTCTTCCAAACTCGGGTTTGACGACCTTTTTCTTGTGACCACACTTCATGGGTTCTTGTGGGGCGAGATTTTTCGATTTCAAGATGCGATGCGGGAAGCACTTTGCGATGATGTAATTCCCAGACATATCGAAAAAGCGCTGAACGATGACAACGGTGGTAACTCCCAAAAAGCCAGAAATGCACGGGAAAAGGTTCAACGACTTTCCCAAGAGTTGGATGCTCTCAAGGCGGAACCTCCGGTCAGATACGAGGAAACGACAATAAGTGACTACGCCAAGTGCGTTCTGAACCACGACGACGTTATCGATGTTGCTTCCTTCCTGATCTCCAACAAACCGATCCTGCGAAAAGGTCTTGGGTTTAAATTCCCTTACTTCTTTGTCGATGAAGCGCAGGACACTTTCCCCCAAGTAATGACCGCGTTGAACGCAATCTGCGCAAAGGAAGGTCTTCCGATAATTGGGTACTTTGGCGACCCGATGCAGCAAATCTACGACAAACGTGCGGGAAGTTTCGCGGGACCCGAGGGCTCACAAGTCATACCCAAGGAAGAAAATTTTAGGTGCTCGACATCGGTAATCGATCTGCTCAACAACTTCAGATCGGACCTGCAGCAGGTAGCGGGCGGGCAGAACGCGGATATCGAAGGCAGTGTTCAAATTACGGTTGTTCAAGCCCCTGACCCCGCAGGACCAAGAAACACATATACAGCTGAACAGCTTGATATTGTTACTTCCAAGTACAGCGACGCCGTCGCGCAATGGGGCTGGAAAGATCTGCCGTCAGTGAAGAACCTGTTTTTAGCCAGGCGGATGATTGCACGTAGATTGAGTTTTGTAGAAATACACTCTCTATTTACCGGCACTTATTCGTCTTCGCGTTCGCAATCGGACTACGAGGATGGCACCCACTATCTTTTCAAGCCTTTTGTGGATGGTGTTTTTGAACTCGTTGAGGCCTCGCGAACGGGCGATGCAAAGAGGATCATAGAAACGCTGCGTAGGATCAGCCCCGCATTTTCCAACGATGGAAGTAACAAGACCAAATCGCTTAAGGCGATGCTAGATCACGCTGTGCAGCACACACAAAAACTGAATGAGCTATGGGACACTCGGACTGTGAAGGAGGTTCTTCAATACTGCCGAGACAATGATCTGTGCTCAATATCCGAGCGGCTTGCGTATCAAATGGACCGTAAATCTCGGGAAGAATTTGATCGGGAAAACGAAGATCATCAACGTGAAAAGGGGGACTGGCTGGCTGATCAGTTTTTTACGCTAGAGACCGAAGAGCTAGAGCGCTACTTCAAGTTTCTTGATGAGAGTTCTCCATTTAGTACGCAGCATGGTGCAAAAGGAGAAGAGTACGAGAACGTCCTTGTTATGATTGATGATATAGAAGCGAACTGGAACACGTATAGCTTCTCGAAATTCCTCACGCCGAAGGTCGCTGGTGACCCAACGGATCGGCAACGAGAGCTAACAGAAAAACTCGCCTACGTTTGCTTCTCTCGCGCTGAAGTGAATTTGAGAGTTTTGTTTTTCTCCAAAGATGCCAAGGCGGCGGGAGCGGAGCTGATCGATGCAGGCTTATTTGAAGTAGAACAGGTTTCGTATTTGTAGCTGTTGTGTCGTCCGCTCGCATTCTCCGGGTTAATTGACGACACGCTCAATTCCAAAGGCAAACTCGATATCTTCTTCGCTTGTGACGCACTCTCGCTTCAATAATTCGACCTGATTCAACTGCGGCGATCTCTTGTTTTCTCTTGTGTTGCTTTAACCGCGAACTCGCGCAACTGTTCGGAAAGGCCACTGTATGAAAACAATGACTTACTCGACCGGTACATGGTGTGCTCGCTTAGCCGCTGCATTGCAGTGTTTGGAAAAAGTTCAACGCCCGTTCCTCGAAAAGTACTGGCAAACGAACTCTTATCCCGAACAGATTTCGTTCAATGGAAAAGATGAAACACCGTTTCCCAAGGATGACTTATGCGAAGTGTATGATCTTGCGCGTAGAGCAATACAGTCAAGTGAGATCAAGTTTTACGAACCCCTCCGTTCTGCATTAGACCCAGTTCGGGGGATATTAAGATCCCATCCTGCTCTTGGACGAGCTTTGGGTCCAGTGATCGGCAACGACGAATTTCGCACCACAATCTTGAACGGTTCTTCTCTGACTTGGTTGTCCCGTTTGATTTGTGGCTTGATGGAACGAGCAAATGAAGAACACATAAGTGGCTTTGAAACCGCTTCAGCAGAACTTGGTGCGCTCCTTGATCTGAGCACGCACACTTTAAAAACAAATATTCCCAATAATTTAAATATTGGGTTTGATCTACTCCTCTTTCACGGTCCAAGAATCGACGCTGAAATCGATCTACAAGATGGCCTTTTCATCAAGCCCGCCGCAGATCTCCGTAATTTTCTCGAGGTTGAGTGGCTAAGGGACTTCGTTCCTGAAAATATCGATCACCGAGATTGGCGTCAGATAGGGGCTGTAGTCCGGCCTTTTCGTTGGCGTCCAGCATTCGAACGAAAAACCGACTTCTACGACAGGCCTCCAATTTGGCCGGTTGAATTTGAGGCTGACGCTTTTGAGTTTATTGATCTGTTAGCGGTGGCCAATCAAACGCCAATAATCCCGTTTGTACTATTACGCGGTTGTATACATCGCACAGCATGCAATTTGCTTGGCGTGCGGCAAAGTCATGGTGGAATCCATCCTTGTCGTTTAGTTGGGAAGCGGTACGACCCGTTCAGAAGCCCACCTAAGCTTCATAAGTCAGCAGTTCACCAAGCTATGAAAGTTTACAAAAGTCGGGAAAATGTTGATCAGATTAGGCTTTCTGCAGTAGTTCGCAGGCTCTCTGAAGCTCTTGCAAGGGACGGGCGGTTTGGCGCTGATGATCGGATATTGGATGTGTCTCAATCCATAGAGCTAATGTTTGAGATAAAGGGAACTGGTATAGGGAAGAAGCTGCAGAAAGCGATGGTGGACTTGCTTGCTCTCGATGAGGAACACGCCGAAGAAGTCCGCAACGCGGTAAAACACTTCTATGATGTAAGATCCGCAATTGTGCATGGAGCAAGCGATGCGTATCGGAAGCGATTGCTGGAAGGCCGGCAGCGCGCTTTCAGAAGTGGTTTTAATCTAGCGAAACAAGCCTATTTCAAATTGGTACTTGAGGGCGTGACGAAAGAGTGAGCGCGTCGAACTTTCAGCTTCCAATCTACTTGAAGAGCTCTGGCCTTATCCTGACTAGAATTTGATGCCACCTAAGCTGTTGGAGCCTCGTCTGAACAGTGAAGTCTGTCTAACTTGAACCGAACCAAGATGTGCATTTATTGAAATTCTGATAATTTTGAGTATCCCAGTTTGCTACGCTCGCGCACTCTTTGAGTAGGACTCAAGGTGGTCAGGACCCAACCAAATAATTTCTTGGTTTGACTTTGTATCCCACGATTAGCTTTTCGTCCTCAAGCAGATGCAGCGCCGTTTTCCAATGGATTTTGAATTCTCGCGCCACCCTGTTGATTATCTGGGTTTCTATCCAGATGCGGCGCAGCTTTTGTTTTGGCACTTTGGGTTTACGAACCCCGCGCTGCACTTCGAAGCCGCGTTCCCTAAAGAGCCTGGAAAGCGTTGCTGGCTTAATTCCGTTTGCGTTGGCAATATCTGAACAGTTCTTTCCTCTTTCATATTGCCTGTAGAGGCGTTGAACATAGTCGACGCCAAGCAAATCCAAGAGCCGTCGCACAACCAACGGGCTAACTCCTAGCCGCTGAGCAAAGTCCCTATGGGTTTTACTTTGTTTCAGCAAAGCGAGGATGTTGCGACGCAGGTACGGCTGCCACGCATTTGGCGTTTCTCTCAAGAAAATAGTCGGAACTCTCCCGCACCTTATTTCGACTACTGTTTTCAAGCTTTGCCCAGTTCCTTCAACGTCAGATACCTCAATTTGCGTGACTTGACGCAAAGCCGTCGGCGTTTCAGCAGCTTAGCTGATTGTCTTCCGACATGGCATTGATACTTTGAGGCATGAATGTGTAACTTATTGCTATTAAACAATATAAATGACATCAGCAAGGTCATTTGCTAGGTTTCGTTAACTGGAATCAGTCGGAATCTTTGACATGACAGCGAATTTGATTGTCGATCTCGCCAAACATGAGCAGATCAAGTGTGATCTTCGGCTCAAGGGTAGTTCACTGGCTAAGCTGAGCCGAGATATCGGCCGTTCCATCAGCTCAGTGTCTACTGTGTCACAAGGATATAGGCGCTCTGACTACGTCCAGAAAGCCATAGCAGAGAAGCTTGGGACCACTCCCGAGGCTCTGTGGCCGGAACGTTATGGATAACGGAGGTACCCAAATATGAGCTAGTAAAAATTTCATAGGAAGAAAGGAAAAAGGCCTCGCAAGCCACTACACCGCGAGACCCTTTATTCCGTATCGATTGAGAACCGATACACCTTCTTCCCCCGCCAACATCGCAAAGTCAACTGTTTCGTCGTCTGTGTTGGCGATGAGATGGCTTGGCATTGCCCGAGGAACACCAAAAGAGGGTGGAGTGGCACGATCGGCCCAAGCTGGTCGGCGCTCCAAATCGCAGACATGAATGATGAAGAGTTCACGTTGACGGGCGAGATGTCGCCTGAGCCTAGCCGTGCGACACGGGGTATTTCGCGACGATCCAAGCACAGCTCCAGAGGCGGGATAGTCGTTGACTTGCCGGGCAATAAGCGCCCGAGGGTCGTGCAGTTTGAGAGCAAGCTGGAACAGCGCGTCCTGTTTCTTTACTTGGCCAATCATGATGTCGTCGACATTTGGGAACAGCCGCCGTTCATCAGATATCGTGATGAAGCTGGAAAGCGAAAGCACCACTTTTTCGATTTCTTGGTAGTACTTAAAGATGGTCGTCGCCTGGCGCTCGCCGTAAAGCCATGGAAAATTGTACAGAAAAGCGACTTCCCCCGCGAGTTGAGGCGAATTCGTGCAGCAACACCCAAGGAATTTGCCCACGAAGTTGTACTTGTGACCGATAGGCACTTTACCCGTGCTGAAGCACTCAACGCGCAGCGTTTTGTTGAATTTTCGAGATCACGAAATCCCGACCATCAGAAACGACTTGAAGCCCTTGTCAGAGATAACGAATTTCCGAGGACAGTTGGTGAGCTGTCGCAGTTGCTAAATTTAGGTGGTCACGGTTTCCGTGCCGTTGTGATCGCTATCTATGAGGGTTTGCTCAAAACCGACAAGAGACACTTGATCGATCTCGATACTTTGGTGTGCAGCGGAGGTTTGAAATGAAACTTCCTCTCAGAGTGACTGTGAATGACCGATTGTCCGTTGATGGCCGCGAGCACCGTCTCACCGAAAAAACCGAACTGGGATGTCATTTTGAAGCCGTTGATGAGACCGCTCATGTTCTTTCTCTCACCTTCGATGAGCTGCATGACTTGTTAAAAAAGCCGAATGTAGAGTTCGAGCCTGGATATTTCCTTTTGGAAAGTAAGAAAGCTCGGATGAGTGCTGGTTTGGACACCCTTGCGAGTATGCCTGAGCACTTATGTGAAATTGTTGGTTGGCGAAGCGCTTGGGTTGATGCCTTTTTGCAGTTCCAGTCATCTGGCGAATTGAAGCGCACAGACGAATCCATAGCGCGTGCGATGCCCTCGCTTGAGGTGCATGTGAACAGGCAAATGCGCGCAGCTCAGAGAAAGTGGCGCAAGCCACGGGCTGGGAACGAAAGCAAACTCAAAGATCCACCGAGTCCCAGAACACTCCGTGAATGGGTCAAGAGATTTGAGAATGCTGGGTATTCGCCATTTGGATTGGTTCCTCAGACCCATAGGTGCGGCAATCGGAGCCCAAGATTCTGCTTAGAAGCCACTCGACTGATGGGTGAGTGTATTGAGGGCTATTTGACTCGAGATCAAGCAAAAAGGGGCAACGTAGTAGAGGACTGCATCAGGCGTTTCACCGAAGTAAATGCTGAAAGGTTAGTTGAGGGAAAACATGAGCTTAGAACTCCTAGCAGCCGGAAAGTTGAGCGAGACATCGCAAAACTGGATCCCTATTTTACATGCGTCCAAAGAGAAGGTGTTGATGCCGCGAACCGGGCATTTGCGCTTTATGAAGAAGGGATTGACGCAAGCTATCCGATGGAGCGGATTGAGATCGACGAATGGTGCGTTGATCTGATCACGATTCTGGCCGAACGTGGCGCGCTGGATCATCTGAGCCCGGAGGCACTCGCTAAGCTGGATCGTGGGCGCCGCTGGCTCTATCTCGCAATCGATTGCGCCACTCGCTGCGTCGTCGGAATGCGCCTCTCAGCAAAACCTAACCTGACCGATGCGGTATTATTGTTGTCTGATGTCACGCGCGACAAAACAGATATGGCAATTGCTGCAGGCTGCAAATCGACTTGGCATCATTATGGCGGACTAAGCTCTGTCGTCACAGACTTGGGTGTTGCGTTTGTAGACTCTGGTTTTCGCCAGGCCGTCTTCGAAGCTCATGGAATTGTTGAGACTCCACGTGGCGGCCTACCTCACCTGCGCGCGCGGGTGGAACGTATTTTTCGAACTTTCGGGACGTTGTTAATGCCGCGTCTAGCTGGACGAACGTTTTCCAACACCAGGGAACGTGGCGACTATCCTTCGGAAGAAATGGCGTCTCTCACTGACGATGTCTTAATGGAATTGCTCATTAGGTTTGTTGTGGATAGGTATCACAACCTGCCGCATCGTGGCTTGAACGGCGAGACACCGAACAATTGCTGGAAACGTCTCGCTGACAAGGTAGGCATTGTTCCGATCCTCGCAGAAACGACCCGACGCAGGGCATTCGGTGTGAAACAGAACCGGAGTGTTAACGGCAAAGGTGTCCGCGTGTTCGGTATCGACTATACTTGTGCTGAATTGCGCAACTTCCACCTGCATAGCCGCGAAACGCACGTGGATATCAAAGTTGATCTCAATGACCTTGGTTGGATCATGGTCCAGGTCGGTGACAATTGGGTTGTCGCACAAGCTCTGCAAAAACGGTTTGAAGGCGTGTCCTACGAACAATGGGAAGCGGCGGCGCGTGAATTGCGCCAAAAACACAAAGCTGAGGCCGCTTTACATGCGCAGACAGTGTCCGATGCCTTGGATGCCATTATCCAACGAGATGCTGAAGAGCGGCGTAGATTTGGCGCAGTATTAAAGCGTCAGACGCCTGCGGGATTAAAACGAGCGCGAGAAGACTTGTTCGTGGGATTGAGCATCAAGTCAGGTGATCCCGAAGGCTTTGAATTACCACCAGAGCCGGACCTATTTGGGTACTTGATCCCGTTTTCAGACGAGCACCGAGAAGTTTCAGAAACTGCGGTAGATGACATCCAAAACTCTTCTGAGGAGCAACCCAGAACTTCTACTTGGAGGTTCGAAGATGACTGATCAACACAAAACTAACTGCGACGATATTGACCTTCAAATTGCTGAGTTGCGTAGCGCTTTTGTGTCTCACCAAGCGTTTCAAAATCTCGAAATGATCTTCGACCGTCATCTCCGTCGACGGAGGGCGGCCATCCGATTGGGAAACCGCAGTGAAGCTCGGGGCATTGCGCTTATTGGGGCCTCTGGTAGTGGGAAATCCACGGCTGCGGACCGTTTGTTCGACAACCACCCAAGCCTGATCCTGCCGACTGAAGGGCAAGATGTGGCAGAAGTGATCCGGCTTCAGGTGCCATCGCCAGCCACTCTAAAGAATGTTGGCGCAACGATTCTGTCTGGTCTGGGTTATCCGCTCGCTCGGGACAAATCTGCTGCAATCATCTGGACGCAAGTCCGCCAGTTTCTCCAGTTACGTCGTACAATGTTTGTGCATCTGGACGAGGCACAGGATCTTTACATCAGCAAGGGGATCAAAGCCCGCAATGACGTAGTGAACACCCTGAAGTCGCTGATGAACGATAAGGATTGGCCGGTTGGTCTTGTTCTGTCTGGCACGCCTGATCTGATCAAGATGATCAATTCGGATGTTCAGCTTAAAAGGCGCATAGATGTTGTGCATCTGGGTGCAGTGAGCTGGATTTCGCATGAAGCGGATGTCAAAGGTCTTTTTGCGGGGTTTGTTTCAAAGTCTGGTTTAGGGAATGACGTTGAACTGGGCGAGGATGCGTTTTTGAAACGTTTAGTTCACGCCGGTGGAAACGAGTTCGGTCTGATCATCGATATGATCCTCTGTGGTATTGAAGAAGCGCTCTACGTGGAGTCCGATCAACTCAAGCTGGCGCACTTTGCCGAGGCATTCCGGCGAAAGTCAGGCTGTATCCCGGCGTTCAATCCGTTTCTTGCCGAAGACTACCGCACTATCGACGTCAAAGCCGTGATGGGGTGGTTGGAATTGAATGATCCCTCGAGTAGCGGAGCGAGAATATGAAAGCACAGCTTGCTCTGACTCTGCCTCATCATCACATGGAGACGCCCGCTTCCTATGTCGCCCGGCTGTCACGTCGCAATCTTAGTGTTACGAGGGAGTTCTGTTCAGATCTGGGTCTGAGATGGCCCCATATCTGCTCGGCCCATCCGGATCAGCTTGAGCGGCTGTCACAACTGGCTGGAGTGTCATTTGAAGCGTTGGAGTTGGCGGCGGCCAGATTGGTTGGCCCCTGTCGGTACCGCGTCGGGCATTCCTTTGCCACCTCCGGTTCGTTCCGCCGGGCTACCACCCGTATTTGTCCGAGATGTATTGTGGAGGCCAAGGAGGCTTCTGGTCCTGAGAACGCGTTCCAACCTCTTGAATGGTTGGTGCTGCCGATCAAGACCTGTGCCAAACATGGCGTACCGTTGCTCCAGCTTCCCAATGCGTCGCATGCGCATCTCACCTACGACGTGGTTGAGCAAGTGACGCGTCACCAGGATCTGATCTTTGAGGCCGCTCAAGACGCAACAAATCTTGGGCGATCTTCGTTTGAAACCTACCTGAGCCGCCGAATTGAGTTTGGGGTCGCTGATGACTGGTTAGACTCGCTGGAGCTGACGCATCTTCATCAGGCCGCTCTGACATTAGGTATGGCGATTGCTATGGACCGGGGCGTCTACCGTTCGGACTTGGACTTCGAACAAGAGCGTGCTTGCATGTCGGCTGGTTTCGAGGTTTTGAAGAGTGGGCCGGAAGCCCTGAAATCTGAGTTGGAGCGTGCCAGGCGCCAGTCTCCCTCCAAGCGGTCATATTTCACAACAGATATGGGCGAGTTCTATACCTGGCTGAAAGACACTGAAGAAGACCCGGCGACAGCAGTCCTCAGGGCTTGTGTGCAGGGTTTTGTTCGGGAGAATTATCCGCTGCAGACCGGCGCAAGAGTCCTCGGCACGAAGATCACAGCACCCAAACTTATCACGCTTGAACGCGCGCGGGAGCTACATGGGGTCGGCGAGGTTCGGGTGCGAGGCATTCTCGCCCATCTTCGAAGTCAAAACGCGAGCGACCTTTCAAATATGAAAGATGTCAGCCATGAAGATCTGGTCGCCGTGCTCGACTTTTGGTCTGGATTGCAGAATATCAAAGCCACCGCGACTCAGTTGAATATCCATCCGGTCCAGGTGAAGGCGCTGATCCGGCATAACGTTCTGGAATCCTATCGTTTTGGAACGTCTCTGCGCTATGTGCCATCGTCCTCGGTACAGACCCTGCTGACTAGGCTTGAAGGTCTACGCATTGCCGCTCGGGCACGTCATAGGTTGCGTCTCTCGGAGTACAGCCGACAGAGCAAGGTGGCCCTGGCTCGCGTTGTCGCTGATTGGGTAGCAGGCCGACTGACCGGCGTATGGAGAGATCCGGACGTGGAAGGGTTAGCTGGAATTCTTATCGACTGCGCTGAGATCTTGGAGAAATCGGAGCGCGTGTTTTCCGGCGATCTGTCTCTGATGGATGCGGCGGCGCGCTTGAGAATTAGTGTCGGGTCGATCCGGCGGTTGCGGGATGGTGGATACCTAAAGCAGAAAAAAATGCGAAACCCGGACACGCAGCACTACCGTTGCTACATCACTGAAGAGAGTATTCAGGCTTTTGAAGAACATTATGTGACGTTGGGCCAAATGGCGCGGCAGTTTGAGATAGCAGCGGTCCATTTGGGTCCGGCATTGGATCGTAGAGAAGTTGAAACAATCCCCTGCGAGGCTGGGTTTGTTCGTGCCTACCCGAACGAGACAAGAGATGTGGTTCGGGAACTGACGATTGGGGGGTAAATCGTCAATCTAAACTGACTGTTTGAGTCAACAAAAGCTGGTGGCGGAGCTAAGTTGATACTCCGCCGCTCATGCTCATCAGTTTTAGTGGCGGTCTCTCGATTGGGCCAACTACGTTGAATTGCTGAACTGCGAGGTGAAGAAACATGACTAGCAGTCGAAGAAATCTTACTGAACAGCTTCAACCAATATGGGAGGCTGTAGGCAAGCTGGGCGCGAACAGTCCCGAGCTAAATCTAAAGGCCTATCTCGATGAGATGTGGAGCGAAGACGAAACAACTACTGCCTCTTTGGGGGCTGGAAAGGGTCTCGATCGACAAGACGAAAAAATTGCGGAAGATCTTGAGGTCCAATTCAAGATGATTGCAGTCGCCTATGCCACTGGAGAATTGGATGAGATCGACCGCGTAGTTAACTACCTAGCGTTCATACGTCGCATGAAAAAGCAAGGCGTCTATGAGATTGGACACTGGAGTGATGAGGACAAAGATGGGTGACGACATAACCAGTCAGTGGTTCACTTAACACCCGTTTAGCAATGTCCAAGGGCTTCTATCTAAGGCCTTGGGAAAAGTCGCTGAAGCGCGTTGCGAAAAATGCCAGTAGTTAGTCCATTTTGCCCGATGCCGCGGCGGGCATCGAATTCCGCATTGGACATTCTTTGAACTAATTCGCTTCGACTACCTTCAGCACAGAGACGCGGAGTGCATCGAGCAGTTGTACCAAGTGCTTTCTGTTTTTCGCCGTGTATTTTGCCGCCGTCGCAGTGCGTTGAATAAAATCTGCATACTGGTCCACAGACAGATCCGCAGCCCTAAGGTCATCCGAGAATGGCTCTAGAACTCGGGCAATAATCTCAGTGTTCCGTTGAGCACCTGCTTCAAGCTCCTTCTGTGAAGAAGCGGTTACGCCAGCAATGATGTCTTCGGCATTCGGCGAGGATTGAAGTACATCGTAGTGCTCAATCACGGTGTGCTGGAAGATTACATCCAATTGCGCACTGAGTCCCGTCGTCTTCATCAGCCCGGCCTCAATGTCCACCACAACCTTGTCCGCCATGGATCGGATCGTGGCCTGTAACACTTCATCTTTATTGGCGAATGCTTTGTAGAGCGTCTGTCGCGATAACCCTGCTTCTTCCGCAATGTCGTTCATGCTTGTCCGTTTAACCCCGAACCGAAGAAAGAGACGGACTGCTGCTTCTAGGATGTGGGCGTCGCGATTTTTCATAAAGGGCATATTGACATTACGTGGGTGACTGTCAATATTTACAATCAGTCATCAAATGTAAACTTTGTGGAGCCTTTCATGACCGCCACTTCCCAAAAAATTGCCATCGTCACTGGTGCCAACAACGGCATTGGGTTTGAAACCACAATCGGCATCGCCGAAGCTGGGTTCCACGTAGTGATGGCCTGCCGCAATCTCGAAAAGGCAAAAACCGCTCGGGACGACGTGCTGGCACGCGTGCCGTCAGCCTCGCTTGATGTGATGCCGCTAGACCTGGGCGATTTTGCCTCTGTCAGAAGCTTTGCCGAGGCGTTCCGCGCGCGCTATTCGAAGCTCGACGTGCTGATCAACAATGCAGGCATACTGCTTTACACCGCTGAGACGAATGGCGATGGGATCGAACTGCAATTCGCGACCAATCACCTCGGTCATTTTCTTTTGACGGCGTTGCTGATTGACCTCGTGCCAGACGATCCGGCATCCCGGATCGTGGCGCTTTCAAGCCTCGGGCACAAGGGGGCCACCATCCAGTTTGATGATCTGACCTGTGGCCAGGATGGCGGCATTGCTTATGGTCAGTCGAAACTCGCGAACCTTTTGTTTGGGGACGAGCTAAACCGTCGCCTACGGGCTTCTGGGCGTAGGCTAAAAGCACTGTCCGTCCATCCCGGCGGTTCTGAGTCCGGTCTGTTCCATAACGTTGCCCCGGATCAGCTCGCGCAGATGAAAGCGCAAGTTGAACAATTCCTTCATTCTCCAGAAGAAGCCGCGAAACCCACCCTGTACGCCGCCCTGTCCACGGATGTCCAAGGAGGCGATTACTACGGCCCCACCGGCCCGCAGGAAATGAGCGGGGAAGTCGGCGTGGCCACCCGCGATCCGATAACCGCGAATATCGAGATTGCTACCCGGTTATGGACCCTGTCCGAAGTGCTTACCGGCCAATCCTTCAAAATCTGATCCCGCCATTCATTCCAGAAGCGACAGTGCTGACCTCCTAAAAGGAAAGATCATGCAAGATTTTGAAAGCAAGACCGTTGTCATCACCGGCTCCGCGACGGGGATCGGTAAAGAACTCGCCCTCCAGATGGGGCTGGAAGGCGCAAAGGTTGTCATCTGCGGTCGCCGTTTGGACCGCGTTCAGGAGGCAGTGTCAGAACTGAAAGCCGAAGGGATCAAGGCGGCGGGAACTGCCTGCGATGTCGCGGATCGCGAACAAGTAGAAGCGCTGGCAGACTTTGCCGAGGCTGAGTTTGGTCCGGTTGATGTGCTCATCAACAATGCTGGTATCGGCCAGGACCCCAAGCCGCTGATCGACATGGATCTGGATGTGTTCCGGCGTGTCTATGAGATCAACATATTCGGAACGCTCAACGGAATTCAGGTCTTTGGGCGCAAAATGCTCGACCGCGGAACACCATGCGCGATCTACAACATTGGCTCCGAAAACAGTGTCTTCACCGCCGTACCATCGTCACATGCCTATGTCTCGTCCAAGCATGCCCTTTTAGCCATCACCGAACTTCTGGCCGAAGAGACGCCGGACTTTATGGACGTGGCCTTGATCATGCCTGGCTTGGTAGTTTCCGAGATGAGCCAGGGCCTGGGCATGCCGACGGATCAGTTTGTGAAGCGGGTGCTTAATCAGCTGAAAGCCGGTGAATTTTTCGCGGTCAGTCATGCCTACAACAAGGTTCGGATTGATGACCGCTATGGAAAACTCGCGCGCGCTTATGACACCTACGCCCCGCGATACGACGGCGACATCGAATACGACATCCGCAATTTTCTAGAGATGTCGGCGGCGGGGCTTAGGCCCTGCTAGGTAGCCTTCCAAACCACATCGATCATTTGGGAGCCGTATCTCCAAAGGCGGTAGATCATGCAAAAGTTACTTTCACATATCTTCAGTTTATTCTTGATCCTCGCCGCACTGATCATGCTCAGCTGGGGACTTCTAGGCTTTCTGGAATACTTCTGGGGACTTGCCCCGCTGATGCCGCTACAAAACGAGACATTTCCAATTGGCATGCAGACCCTCCATTGGATTTTGATCACTGTGTCGGGGGCCACGTTCCTTGCCGGTTACGCCGTGCGCTGGCGCTACACGCCCATCGCAATGCTTGTGATGTTCACTGCACTTGCCACGATGTGCGCGGTCCAAACCTTCGACATGCTGCAAAACCCAGATCGCTACCGCAACTTCCTGGTTGAGTGCATCAACTACACCCTTATTTCCGTCTACCTCTTCCGGGCGCAGCGCATGCGCGAGCGGTTCGGGCGGATCACCGTTGAGACGGCGCACCGCGCCTCTAAAGGCTTGAACCGATCAAAAAGGGAAGATCATGGAAACTGGTAGAACTGAGAAGGTCAACTTCTCGCATCACAAAATCCACACTGACATCATTATCAACACGGCGCCCGAAGCCGTTTGGGCGGTTCTGACCGATACTGCCAACTATAGCTCCTGGGCTGCGTTCCTTGTGAGAGTCGAGGGCCAGATCGCGGACGGTGAAAGCATCAATGTTGCCTTCCAGCTGAACCCCAAAAAGGACAAGCTCACACGGATTGATCACAAGATCACTGTGGTAGACGGCCACGAGTTCTACTGGGCTGAAAGAGGACCCGGCGGCATCCGCGATAACCACCATTTCAAGGTCGAGGCTGCCGCAGATGGAAAGACCCGGTTCGTACAATCGGACGAGATCATCGGTGGCATGACTCTCCTGATGGGTGGACGGTTGGCGAAATTGTATCTGGAGGGCTACCAGGTTTTCAATCGCAGCCTGAAGGCGGAAGCGGAGCGACGCGGTAATGTCGGATGAACCCACCGCACGAGCTCTCGGGCGCGTTCTGCTTACTGGGGCAACCGGCATGGTCGGGTCATCTGTTCTGGCTGCATTGCTGGAGGAGGAGAGCGTAACAGAGGTTGTTTCCCTTGGGCGGAGGTCTTCGGGTCGAACTCACGCCAAGCTGACCGACATCAGCTTTACGGATTTCGGGAACTCAGCCTCATATACCCAGTATCTGATCGGTATCGACACGGTGTTTCATTGTCTTGCGACCTACTCAGCCCGCGTCAGTAGGGAGACTTATTCAGAGGTCACCGTCAATTGGTTGATCAACCTTGTACGGGCTTGTGAGGAAACAGTGCCGGAAGCAACATTCTGCCTCTTCTCGGCCCAAGGTGCGCGAACAGACGGGGGTGGCATGTCATTTGCTTTGAAAGTCAAAGGTGAAGCCGAGACTGTTCTTTTCGCCTCCCATATCAAACGCAAGTTTGCCTTTCGCCCCGGCTATATCGCCCCATCTGAACGAAGCAGGTGGAAACCATTAGACTATCTGTTCGCGCCGCTTCATACGCTAGTACCTTCTATAGGTGTGGCATCCGATGAACTAGCACAGGCTATGATCAGAACGGTGATCAACAACGAAAGTTCGTCTGCCGTTTTGGAAAACACTGAAATGCGGGCATTACTGCTGTGAGCGTAGATTGCCCCCGAGCTTCGACGTTTTCTGCTGACAATACGTCCTAAATTATCCATTTCAAAACCCGCCTGCGTCCTACGTTAGCGGAGGTTTGGAGGAAAATAGAATGGCGACGCGCGGGTATTGTCTTTGTAAAAAAACAAGCTGGGCCTACCAAGGAGATCAAACATGGGCATGTTATTGCCACTGCGATGACTGCCGTCGGAATTGTGCCGCGCCGGTGGTTGCGTGGCTCGGTGCGCCAATAGAAAACTTTGAGTGGACCGGTGATAAACCCCGCACTTATGAAAGTTCCAAAGGCGTTTTCAGGCATTTTTGCGGTACGTGCGGATCACCCATTGGATTTGAAGCCGATCACTATCCGGGTGGTATGCACCTCTATGCTGCATCGCTCGAAAACCCGGAAGATTTCAAACCGACTTTTCACGTCAACAAGCAAAGCAAGTTACCTTGGCTGCAAATGACTGATGATCTCGACGCGTTTGAAGGTATCCTATTACAAACTCCTAACGACCCAGACGGATATAAGTAGATTGGGAAGCCTCCTGATTTTTCATACGGCAGCTTTGCCTACGAGGCAGCCTTTCGTGCTTGTTCCATTGAACGGCCACCACTCAGCCAGAGATCGCTTCACATAACACCGCTTCAGTGAGATGTGCGGTTTATTACGACGCTGTCAATCATCCGTTGGTTGCGAAAATCTGCCTTTCGAGGTCCGGATCGACAAAGACTGCAACGCGGACAAAGCAGACATTGGAAGATTGCTCTCGCGACCCACAAGTCAACTATTGTCGGAGTTCATCTTGCGATAGTCAGAGGGCGTCAGTCCCGTCACCTTCCTAAATGCGCGGCTGAAATTATTTGCGGTTTCATATCCTAGCATGGAGGAGATACTGGAGACTGTCTCGCGCGTATCTGTGAGGAGTTCCTCGGCCCTTGCTACCCTGACATCGTTGACGATTTCGCGAAAACGAACCCCTTCGGTTGCTAACTTCCGTTGTAGTGTGCGAACGCCAAGATCGAGCGAACGCGCGGTGGCATCAATCGACATTTCCTCCCGATGAAGTTGTTGCCAAACCACTTCCTCGACTTGTCCTCTAAGTGTTTGAGGTGGGCCGCCCAATCGTTCGCGAGAAATATCTCCGACGGTTGTCGAGCCGCCGGTAAGTTTTTTGGGCGTGGTTTCGGCTCGCAAAGCCGATGCATCAAAATCAACCCCAAGCCGGGAGGCGTTCCAGATTACAGGACAAGCGTAGGTGTCTTCTGCCTCGACAAATCCAGGAACCTTCGGGAAGTCCAAGAGCACGGCAGATGGCTTCCAGTCGCTTCCTAAATACGCGCGGAATATGCTCAAAAAAACCCCAACGGCCGAGAAGCCGATGTCCGGATACGCGAAATGCGAGCGAAGTCCAAAACGATAACAGTAGCGCGCGCTTGTGCCCGAAGTTTCAAGCCACGCGCGATCCGTAGACGAATGAAATGGCATGACGGCAGAAGCTCGTATTAGCGCTGCCCCCAGCGTTGGAGCAGAAAGAACGTAACTCCCCCAGGCGCCGTAGTCAGCGACAGTGAGATACGGTGACCACAACAATCCGATGTTTTGTTGTCCCGTGGATCGTGCGGCTTCGTGCACAAAGGTCGCCAAGGCATGCTCCGAGATGTAACCGCCTCTTTCCTCAATGAAGTGAACAGGAAGATCGGCAGAGTCAAAAGCACGCAACAAGCGTCTTTCCCCAGCGGCCTCAAGCACAAACTGGGGCATCGCGCCCAAGGCCTTAGCCGAAATCATCGGTGGTAGGTTCAATCCGTCAACCCGCTTGTTCGCCCGCGTGTCGTGAAATGATACGCATCGGCTGAACGGATGTGCAAGCTTTCCCTAAACAGCAGGGAGCATTGCAATATGAAAATACTTCGGCCATTACACGGCGGTTTTTCGATGCATTTTTTGGGAATGGTGCTCGGCGCAGGTATTTCTGCTTCACCAGTTTTCTCCCAGTCCTTCAACGACACGGGCGACATCCTTGCACGATCAGCCGAGGTCGAGGACATCGAGTACAAGATTATGGTGCAGCGTGCCACCCAGACGGCCATCTGGGGAATGCCTGCCGCCGGTATGATCGATTTCCTCAAGGGCATTCGCCGCGACCTCGGTGGCGACTACAATGACATCATTTATCTCAACAAGCCGTTCGACTCCAAACATGGGTTTCTTACGGCCAACGATGTTACGGCCTATGCTTGGGCTTCAATGACCTCCGAACCCGGTCCCCTTGTCATTGAAGTGCCCGCTGCCACCGACAAGGTGAACTACTTCGGTACAATCGTGAATGCTTGGGATGTTCCTATTGTGGACGTAGGTCCCGATGGTTTCGATGAAGGTGCCGGCGGCAAGTACCTCATGCTACCCCCAGGCTACGAAGGGGAAATGTCGCTGGAGGAATTGACTGAAGCGGGATACCTTCCCTTTGAAACAGATACCTACGAATATGGTTTTTCGTTCCGGCCAAAACTGACGAATGGCGGAACGGACACCGATGCGGCCGAGTACGCTCAGACGATCAAAGTGTACTACCTGTCTGAGGCTGACAATCCACCACCCAACAACTATCTCGAAGCGTCAGAAGTGCCGTACGACTCGCTTCCATACTACAACGAGACCTTCTTTCAGGACTTGAATGATTACGTTCAAAACAACCCCGTCAGACAACAAGACAAGGTCATGGTAAATTTCCTGAAGGATCTCGGGATCGAAAAGGGAAAACCTTTCGAACCATCGGAAATTCAGTTGAAAGCAATGAATGAGGGTTTGTTGTTGGCGTATGCCTCTATGCAGAACTACTTTGTTACGCCCGGCAAAGCCATGATACCGCTCTGGGTCGACGATAGCGGCGAGATGAAAAGCCAGTGGCTGATATGGGACTTTGCCGAAGGTCAACCCGAGGCAGGCTTCCCGTATGAGACTGAGACAGAGGTACTTGTGGATGCGCGTGCGGGCGGCAGCTACTTCTGGATCACGTACCTGCCGAAACAACTCGGTGGCGGTACCTTTTATCTGACGGGCCTTCGCGACAGCGACGGCGACATGTACGACCACAATCAGACTTACAGACTTAACGTGCCAGCAGACACACCTGCCGACGATTTCTGGTCCGTGATTGTTTATTCGATGGAGACCAAGAGCTTCATCCGGAACGTTGATCCAGTGGGTCTGTCCGAGCGCGACACAGACTCTATGCAAGCCGATGAAGACGGTTCTTACGACATCTTTTTTGGACCGGAGGCACCGGAAGGCAAGGAAAGCAACTGGATACCAACCACAGAGCCGTACTTCCTTTTGTTCCGTCTATATGGGCCGCAAGACGGATGGTTGGAAAGTGGCTGGATGCTGGGCGATCTAGAAAAAGTAAACTGATCAAAACAAACAAAAATTCCCAATGGAGTGAACAATGAAAACAAAGTCGTTAGCCGTGCTGACCGCCCTGGTACTCGCATCGCAATCTCCAGCCCAAGAGTACAAGGCTGAAGTTCCGGATAGCATAATCGTACCGGATCAGGTGGAGACACGATTTGGAACGTTGGAATATTTTGACGGCTTGCCGACGCCGGATACAGCTAAGCTGTCGTATAACGCATTAAATTTCATGCGTGGCATGCAGGTATTCATGGATGGAATGCCTGCAGCCTCAACATATGCAATGTGTCACGGGCTCGAAGAGGGCGCTGGCGTTGATCCGATGAAGATCGGGATCTTTGAAGACCTGTATAACGCCCGTTCGCTTCTTCTCACGCCGAACACCACGACAATCTACATTCTTAACTGTACGGACCTGTCCGAAGGGCCAGTGGTTTACGACGTGCCGCCGGGCATGCTGGGGTTCGTGAACGATGCCTATATGCGTTATGTCACTGACATCGGGAACGCTGGGCCTGACGCTGGCGAGGGTGGGAAGTTCTTGATCGTTCCGCCCGACTATGAAGGTGAGTTGCCGGACGACGGTTACTATATTGTGAAGCCGCCAAGCTATCGGAACTGGTTTCTGTTGCGTGCGTTTTATGGGGAAGACGGCGTTGGAGCCGCAGTGGATCGTGTGAAGGAAACTCTTCGTGTTTACCGGTGGGAAGACCGCGACGCGCCGCCCGATCAGGAATTTGTGAACCTGACTGATCTTCAGTTCAACACGATACACGCCAATGACTTTTCCTTCTTTGAAGAGATGAAGGCCGTTGTAGACAACGAAGCGGAAGGAGCACTTCCCGATGAATTGATGGGAGCAATGTTCTCGCTGGGTATCCGAAAAGGTGAACCATTTGAACCCGATGACGAACTGAGGCTGCTGCTCACAGAGGCAGTCGCATTGGGCACGGCGGCGGCTAAGTCGTTGAATTTTGCTCCTCGCTCGCGTGCGCCATTCTACTATGACGAAGGGTATTGGAAGACGGCGTTCGTCGGTGGCAATCATGAGTTCCAGGCGGGGGACGTGAAAATCCTCGATGCGCGGACCCTGTTCCACTACTACGCGACTGGCATTACGCCTGCCATGGTTGCACAAAAGGTTGGTGTCGGGTCGCAATATGCGCTGGCAAACCGGGACAGTGACGGGAACTACTTCGATGGGAGCAACACCTATTCCGTCACCATCCCGCCAAATCCGCCCGCGCAGGATTACTGGTCTTTCGTCGTTTACGACACCCAAACCCGTTCACTGCTCGAAACTGATCAGAAACTCGCAGGGGTCGACAGCAACCAAGCTACATTGGAAGCGAATGAAGACGGAAGTTACACTGTCTGGTTCGCGCCTGAAGCGCCTGAAGGCAAAGAGGGCAACTGGATACAGACGATGCCGGGCAAATCTTGGTCGACCGTACTGCGATTGTATGGCCCTCTCGAGCCTTGGTTCGACGGATCGTGGCGCCCGGGCGAGATCGAACTTATGGAGTGATAGACTGTCAATTTAGCGCCCTAACAGTTCGCTATCGAGAACGAGATGTCGTGCCATGTGAGTGCGCATCCCGAACAACGCGACAACAACCAGGGGAGGGCGGCAACTACCTCGTAGTGCCGCCCTTCTGTTTGTCTGCTATCGCGCTAAATTGTAGCGTGTCATCGACATTGTGGTTGCATCGATCATGCTCATGAATCGTTCAGCAGCGGGTGCTGATGCAAAGCTATCCATGGACGCTTGGGCGTCTTCGGCACTTTCCCAGTTAACTACCACTGCCCATTTGCCATCTGTGAATGCAGCTTGGCGCGAGACAAAGCCTGGTTGTTTGCTGACATGCTCATCTTCGATGACTTTATCAACAGGTTCGAACTCTTGCGGTGTAACGCCTTCAGCAAGGTCCATCGTCACAATTTCAATGACGCCGACGTCTTGTGCCATTGCGTTACCTCCTACGAGCATTATCAGGGTGATCAAGAACGCTTTCATGATGGCACCCGATCAAAACTTTCCATTGTCGTGGGCCATCTCGGACGGGATGTCCGCGATTACGTCCCAATGCTCAACGATCTTGCCGTCTTCGACGCGGAACAGGTCATAGAAGGCAGTCGGCTTGTCGGCAAACGTGCCCTCGGAGGCGGTGAAGACAAAGTTGCCCTCGGCCACAACAATGTGGACGTCCGTGTAGATCATCTGGATGCCTTGCTCGGCCATGCCTGCAAGAGCCGCACCCAAACCGTCCAGACCGTCGGCAATGTTGCTGTTGTGCTGTATGTAGGTCTCCGTCGACAGAAATTCGGTTATCCGGTCAACGTCGCCATCCTTCAGGATGGTGTGCACAAAGTCTGTGACCAGCGCCTTGTTCTCAGCGGTCTTATCCAGATCGGTTATCTCAGTTGGACCATCGGTCTGAGTATGACCCGACGGGTTCGGCGGTGTGATTGGTGTCAGGTTGTCCCAGTGTTCTGCAACCTTTCCGTCCTCGACGCGGAAGACATCAAAGCCAACCAAGGTGTCTGCACCAAACGCCTGGGCGTTGTTGTAGGTGGTATGCAGGACGACGATATCGCCCTCCGTGATGACCCGGTGGATGTCCACCTCGATCCCGCTTTCCTTAAGACCGGGGATAAACCCCAGGATTGGAGCGGCACCTGTGGGTACAGCAGGGTTGTGCTGAATGTAGTCATTTGCCAGCAGTTGTTCGGCTGCGGTTGCGTCGAAGTTGACGAAAATGGCGGCTACAGCCTCCAATACGAGCTCTTTAGGTGTCATTGTTGTTGTCCTCTCTTGGTTTGATTTGACGATATTCACGCGGCGCAGGCTTGCGCCGAGTTGATCGTGAATTCAGTGCCCCACGGGTCGACCTTGCGGCCGGGCGTGAGAGTTTTGGGGTCTGCCAACAGCTCAACACTTGTGAGACCAGCGGCCCCAGCAGAGCGCGAGCCTGCTCCCTTGGATTGCCAAGCGTTTGTAGCTAGGTGGTGATGGTAGCCACCGGACCCGAACCAGCGGGCTGAGGGCAGCTCAAAGGTCTGAACCATACTCAGTTCGTCAGTAACGAATTTCGCTGCTTTGCTGACATCACCGACACGTAAATGAACGTGTCCGATGACTGTGCCTTGTGGTGCGCCTTGCCACTGTGTGGCATCTTCTGTGAGTGATTTCAGATCGAGCGGGTGCGTTGTCATGTGGACGGTGTCGCCCTCGCGTTTCCACATTTTGCGAGGCAGGTCACGATAGATTTCGATGCCGTTTCCTTCGGGATCGTTCAGATAAAGCGCCTCGCTGACACCGTGGTGGGATGCCCCGTCCAGGCGAACACCGCGCTCATCCGCGTAGATCAGCCATGCGCCGAGGTCTTGTTTGGAAGGCAACAGAAATGCCGTGTGAAACAGCCCCGCCTCTTTAGGAAAGGGTTTGGCGTTTCGGTCCTGGCGCAGCTCGATCAGCGTTCCAGCCTCGGTGCCGAGGTAGGCGCTTTCACCGTCGCGTTCGATCAGGCCGAGGCCAATCACGTCTTCATAGAAGGTGGCGGTCTTATCCAGATCGCGCACCGTCAGGGCGACCTGACCTATTGAGATGGGGGCGTCTGACGCTGCCATGTTCTTTTCTCCTGCGATTAAGCTTGAGAGGAACTTAGCGATGGTCTTTTCTCCATAAAATGGCGATAAGAGCGAGTGTGTATCGCGCAAATGGAGACAATTCTATGGACCGGATCGACGGGATGCAGAGCTTCGTGGCTGTTGTGGAATCCGGTTCTTTTGCCGCCGCCGGACAACGGCTTGGCATTTCAAACAAGCTGGTCAGCAAGCGTGTCGCACAGCTCGAAAACATGGTTGGGCTGAATCTTCTCCATCGCACCACCAGGTCTATGTCGCTGACCCACGAGGGGGAGCGATATCTGGAAGGAGCGCGACGAGTGCTGGCTGAGATGGAGCAGTTGGAGACTGAGTTTGACGCTTCAGAGGGCTTGAAGGGCATCGTTCGTGTGGCCGCGCCCCTTACCTATGGCGACACGGCGGTGGCTAAAGCAGCAAGCCGCTTCGTAGAGCAACACCCGAACGTCACGGTCGAATTGGACTTGTCGGATCATTATGCCGATCTGGCCAAGGGCGGTTTCGATATCGCAATACGGATCGGCGCGCTCAGTGACTCCAGTTTGGTCGTTCGCAAGCTTGGTGAAACGCATATGAAAGTCGTCGCGACCCCTTCCTACCTTGAAGAACATGGCGCACCTTCACATCCTGCGGAACTCTCGGACCACATTTGCATTCGAGATGCGAACAACCCGGATCCAAACCGCTGGCCCTTCCAGATCGAAGGGCAAACCGTGCAGGTGCCTGTCTCTGGCCCATTTCTCGCAAACAGTCCTCCCGCCTGCCTCGTTCCGACGCGCGCAGGGAGCGGCATCTTCATATGCCCAGATGTGTTTTTGGGGGACGACCTTGAAACCGGACGTCTTGTGCAACTCTTTCCGGAGTTCCATTCCCGCACTTTGCCGATCCAAAGCGTGCAGTTGCCTTCGGCCTTTCGAAAGCCGCGTGTTAAGTCCTTTGTCGAGTTTATGCGTGAAGAGATTCGAGCGTAGGAAGTCCAAAGCAGTCACTCGCGCTATGCGCAGCATTTGGTAGGTATGGGCTCAGTGTTGCCGTTCTCCGCAGCAAGCATGATTGGCTGGTCCCAGCCTGAAGCAGGCATTCACAATCACGCTTTTCAGTTTTGCACCAAGCCATTGACTAGGACATGCGCGACGTTCAGGAAATCATGTTGTCTGCTGTAAACGACTGAATTGGGCTCGGTGCCATCGTTGTCTGCTGTTAGCATGATTGGCCGCACGCAGCCCGAAGCGGACCTTCGCAACCAAGCTTTGCTAACTCCGAAATACACAACGAAACGGCCAGTTGCAGAGGTTGTATCGGCGGTGGCAACCAACCATTCATGTCGTCGACTAACCTGTTCAACGTCGCACTACAACTTCTCCGAACTGATCCCACGAGGACCTAATCTTCGAAGCGTTCATTTGGCTCGACCACATTTACTTGCTTCGGAACTTGGTCGGTGTCATTCCGGTCTGACCTCGGAAAAAGCGAGTGAAATGGGACTTGTCAGAATAGCCGAGCATCAGTCCGATCTCTGCAATTGTCATCTGGTTTTGTTTGAGGTGCTCCTTGGCGACATCGATACGCAGCCGTTTGATTTCGCGCGGTAGCGTTGTGCCTTGTTTTTGAAGCGCTTTCAGAAACCGTTCCGGTTGTATTCCCAGCATTCCAGCCACCATCTCTGGTCCCAAATCGGTTTCATCCAGTTTGTCGCGTAAGACAGATCGCAAAGCTGCCACCACGGTTACTTCTTCATCTTGTCGAAGTGATGCTATGGGCTTGGCAGAACCCTCAGAGACGTGGTGCAAAAACAACCATTCCACAGGAAAACTAATTTGCATTCCGGGATCAGTCCCAAGGCCAACCTCGATCCCTTTGTAGTCGATAGGCAGCCCATTGATGTATCTGCTTTCCCATCGCACACGGGAAGAGTCCCAGGACTCTCCGACGACGGTCTGCAATAGGCGTACATAGATTGCGGCACCAAAACCGGTCACCTGAATGGGTGGGACGGTTGGTTCCTGTTGCCTCTCGATACGATAAGTCGCTTTGTCTGCTTCAATGACAAGGCTGTGCCGCACAGAATTGGACTCCTGCGGCACGAGCTCAACAAAGCGGGTAAAAAACTCGAACAGCGTTTTTGTAGATTGCAAGGCTTGAGCGAAGGGCGGCCATCCTTGTAGGTCAAACGCTTCCCCTACATTCAGTCCTAGGTATCGATCCCCTGATACTTCTGAGAAAGCATTTACCAAGCCGTAAACCAACTCGGAGTGAACGAACACGGATGGGTTAGTCATCAGTTCAGCTTTCAAGCCGACCTGATCCAATGCTGGTTGCGGATTGATCTTACGTTCGGTGAGATATTGCAGAAAGGGAGCGGCTAAAGAGAGGCGAACAAAGCCCTCGCTATGCTCTCGGGAGGTGGAGTTGAAAGGCAAGCTCATAACCCTTGTTGGATTAGCTTTAAGAAGTGGCCATTTTTGCAGTCACATTCGTACATCCTAATTCAAAAGGGGCAACCGAGCCAATGAATTCCAGACTATAGTTGGCAAAACATGAATATGAAGGGAGTACTTATGTCCGGCTTACGAATGTCTCTTTGCTCGACGGCAATTGTCGCGGCAGTTCTTTCTTTTTCGGCGACCGCGCAGGCTCAGGATCAAGAAGAACCCCAAACGCTGTTTACCAACGTGCATGTCTTCGACGGTGTGAATGAGCAACGCATTGAAAATGCCAGTGTTCTGGTCGAGGGCAATCTGATCAAGTCCGTCTCAACCGATGCCATTGATGCGCCGAGCGCGACGGTTATCGACGGCGGTGGGCGCACTCTGACACCGGGCTTTATAGAGAATCACGCGCACCTGATGCTCATGGGGCCATCGATTGCCGAGATGGAAACCAACTCGACCTGGGAGGATTTCGCCATCCACGGGACCCGGATGGCCGAAATGTACCTGATGCAGGGCTTCACGACCGTTCGCGATGCCGGGGGCGCTGGCGGTGGGCTGCGGCGCGCAATAGACGCCGGCCAGATCGTCGGCCCCCGCTTTTACCCTTCCGGGGCATTTCTCGGAACACGTGGTGGTCACGCCGATTTCGCATCCTTCACATCTCCGCCGGGTGGGGTGACCAACTTTGGGACTCTGAATATGGCCCAACAGGTCAACGGTGTTGACGAAATTTACATGTATGGCCGCAACAACCTGCGCATGGGTGCCACGCAATTGAAGTTCATGCAATCAGGTGGGGTGATTTCGGCATTCGATCCATGGCAGTTGCTCGCCGGTTCGAAAGAAGAGATCGAGGCCGCTGTTCAGGTTGCCAACGAGTACGGCACCTATGTCATGGCACATTCCTACCGCAAAGAAGCGATCATCAATGCCCTGAATGCAGGGGTCAGAACCATTGAACACGGATTTCACTTTGACTGCGAGATTTCTGCTTTGATGAAAGAAAAAGGAGCGTACATCACGACGAACATCACAGCATTTGATCCAGGCCTACTTGATGTTCCTTCCGTGAAAAACAACCCCAACAGTTTGAGGAAGGCCAAATCGGCCTCGGCGACCTTCGAAGCCTACATTCCAAGTATGAAGGAATGCCCGGCGCCGCGCGGTTTCCAAACCGATTGCGTCGGCTCGGTCGAAGCGTGCAACATCCAGATCGCCTACGAGAAACATCTGAATAACCATTTCTTCGGCCCCTATGCGTCGATGGTAACCCTAACTTCGGTAGGTGGCGAGATCGCGGCACTTAGCGGTGATTTCATGAACCCCTATCCGGAAGGCAAACTGGGTGTGATCGAAGAAGGCGCCTATGCCGACATCCTGCTGATAGACGGCAACCCCCTCGAAGACTTCTCTGTCGTTGGAACAGGCGATCAGTGGTTCGGTGCGGACCCGAGGCCGGACAGCCCGGAAACAATCCGCCTGATCATGAAGGACGGTGTGATCTACAAAAACACACTGGATTGACCAGATAAAGCAGCCGGAGAGCATTCATGCGAAATTGGTTTTGCTCCGCAGTATTCGCAGGGTTGGTTTTGTGCGGTTATGATGCTGCGGCGACGCCTGGAACCGCGTTGGACTGGGCAGATCTGCCAGATCCGTCTGCGCAGGTCTTTGATGACCCCTATCGTGAACTCAGCCCCGAACAGTTCGACGATGTTCTTTTCGTTGTGCGTATACGCGGCAGGTTGCAGCAGGAGGTTGGCAGCGCCGAAGAACGGCAGAAATGGCAATTGCTTTTAGCAGAGACCGAAGACGCCTTGGTGTCAGACGGAATTGACGTCGACTGGTTACTCGATCAGCGCGAGGTTGTGACTGAACGTCGAAGAAAGGCTGGAACGAGCGGAAACCCGCAATTCGACGGCAGAACAATCACACTCGCGGGCTTTGCCATTCCTGCTCCAAGCGATCCGGACGGCCGGCCTGTGGCGTATTTGGTGCCAGAAAGAGGGATGTGCAGCCACATGCCTCCACCTCCGCCTAACCAGATGATCCGTGTGCGGTTGAACGGGGACTGGTCGCCTAGCTATTTCCACGAACCCGTTCGGCTGACAGGCACGCTGACTATCGATCCTTCCGTTCATAATATGATGGTTGTGGATGGCCTCATGCCTATGAATGCGACTTTCCAGCTAGAGGCGGAACGTGTCGAAACTCTGGAAACCGAGGCAGACAGGTTGGAATGGAAGCAGCGTGCTGCTGATCGCATCCGCGCGGCAGGAAATCGCAAGACCGGTGGGGCACAGGCGTCAAAATGATAAGACTTCTGGTTGCCGCATTGAGCATTGCATTTGCTGGCGCAGCGTCGGCTCAGGGACTATCCGGGCCATCTTCAGTCGAAGCCGATCTTGCGCCCGGAGACGGGCTCACCGATCCGCAATATCGTTCCGATTTTCCACGCAACATCGCACCGGGTTGGTTTCAGTGGAAAGACCGACTGGCTGAGGGTGGTTTTCGGTTCAACATTGACTACCTGGCATTGGGCCAAACCACGGATGCTGATCTGGGAACCGGCGAAGCAGCCAGCGGAATTGCGCGGTTCTACGGCAGTTGGCAGGCAACTGAACGGGGGTCTCTGACATTCAAGATCGAAGACAGGCACAGTTATACTGACGTTGCTCCGCAATTTCTCGGGCTGGATGGCGGAGCCCTTTCAATCACGGGAACAGCCTTCAATGACAACGGTTTGCTTCTGACCAATTTGTTCTGGACCCAAAGGGCTGAGAATGGGTCGTGGGCGCTGCAAGTCGGCCAGATTGATGTAACGGACTTTGTGGATATCTACGGGTTGGTAAGCCCCTACAGTGGTTTTCAAAACCTGTCTTTCAATACCAACCCGACAATCAACACGCCCAACCAAGGCCTTGGTATTGCCGGTGGGGTAAAGCTGAGCGAGAACCTCTACGCCGTTGCCAGCGTATCAGACGCAAACGCCGACCCGTCCGATCCAAACTTTGATGTGTTTAGCGACGGCAATCTCTTCAAGTCGCTCGAACTTGGGTACACGTCCGGCTTTGATCGCATCTACTTCGACAATATCCATCTGACCCTCTGGCATGCAGATGCGGCTGACGATGGCAGTCGAGCAGAAGATTACGGCGCAGCGTTTTCCGCCGCATGGTTTGTTGACAATAAATGGATGCCGTTCTTCCGTGCAGGGGCCTCGAAGGGAACCGCAGCGCTTTATGAACGGTCGATTTCTGCCGGTCTCGGTTACTATGGTCGCAACACCGATTTGGCCGGTCTGGGCCTAAACTGGGCCGAAGCAAGAGGCATAGATGGCGATCAGTTCACGCTTGAAGCTTTCTACCGCTTTTCAATCTCACCCGGACTGCAGATCACGCCATCGGTACAATTCATTTCCGACCCGCTTCTAAATCCCGATCAGGACCGGATTACCCTGTTCGGTCTAAGAACCCGGATCGTTTTCTAATGCGGGGTGAAGGCAGTCACTAAGGGGTGTGCCAAAGGGCAACTAAGAGAGATCAAGCGCGTGCCGGAATTTTCAACGCCGGTCGAATGAAGTTGGGAAGCAAAGGAACAATCTATGAAGATTGCATACGGAATTCTTGCAGCCTTAGCAGTTGTGTTTTTCATCCTTGGAGGCAGCGATGCCCATGCCAAAGACAACAAGGGTAAAAAGCCGAACAAGGGGGGCAAGAACGGTGATGTCAGCATTCAGATAGAAGACAAACCCGGCAAAGGCCCAAAAGCTGTACCACCTGGACAGATCAAGCGCTACACGCGCGGTGCCAAGCTCCCATCTGACCTGGAGTTCGAGGATATTGGGGACCTTTCCAAATGGAAGCTTGGGGAGCCGGGCAAAGGAAACCGCTACATTCTGGTCGATGACGAAGTCCTCGAAGTTACGAATGACCTGTCTACCGTGGTCGATGCCGTCGGCATCGTCGGTGATCTTCTAAATTAGGCGAAAGTACGATGTTTCAGGGCAAGAACTACCTCGTTTGCCCTGACGCTGGCCGGGGCGATCATTTGTGAACCCCGGCCCAAGTTCAAAACCCGGATCCGAGGCGCTACGATGATAAAGGCCCTTCTTGTTCTTTTTGCGCTTGCTACCTTTTCGTCAGCACGCGCCCTACTCGCTCAGGAAAACGGTGCAACTGAAGTCCCGCAAACAATACGCTTTGAGGGCTATGTATAGCCCAGTCGCGAAGCAGAACTGTCGCCTTTGGTGGACAATGTGGTCAACCGGACTTTGCAAAGTCTGCTTTCTGCGCATCGCTGACCTTAAAGCGCGTTGAAGCATTTTGTATTTTGGGCTCGAGACGGCCGATCTCTGCAATTGGGATCAACGTCTGCTGCTAGACAGATCTAAGTAAAGGTGCGTTGGGTCCGCTGGGGCGATGATCACTCAACCAATGATCGCTTCACATAAAACCGCTACAAGGATGTTCGCGGTTTGTTGAGGTTAGCACTTTCAAGCTTTGGTTGTTCTAAGCGACCAGTAGGCCGACATTGTATTGGGTGTATCTTGATATCCTCTTGGCACAACAATGCACCAATTCGTCGCCTTCGCTCGAATGTCGGCAATTTCGCTAGCACTTGGATTAGAATCGAGCTTTCAGTGTAGGCGCTTAATTTTGCCGGTCATCTTTAAACCATCACGAATATTCAACCCCATCATGAACAGGTTCGCTGCCCCGGCGATCAACTCAACCACCTGAACGATGTAAAAGATGCTGTCGAACTCGCCAGCGGCAGCCTTACCGGCCAGAAACCAAGCCGCTGGTACGAGGATCAGTAAACCGTTTAGCGCAATGATCGGCATACGGGTCTTCTTGGCCTTCGTAAGCGCGTCCTTGCGTTTCCGGCCCATTGCCATGCCCGATCCGCCAGCAATCGCCATTGCCGGGATGAGGATGAACATGCCTTTCAGGATCAATGCCTTGACGGTTGCGACTGTTTCATGGCTCGCAAAGAGTTCGCTGGTGATCGTTGATGTCCAGAAGAGGAGGATCATCAAAAAGCCGATACCGCCCGCGATGGCGTGAATCTTTGTTTTCATAGCGGTTCACTCAAATTGGCTTTTGGAAAGGATTTCGTCAGGCCGTGCAGCAATTCGGCACCGCAACCTTTTCGAATAGGTGGGGTGCTGTCACAGCGCTTGAGGGATAGTGGTTGAGCTGCTGCTGAAACTCGGGGTTTGAAAATGCGGCGCGGAAGTCCGCAATAGAGTCCCAGACCGCGTAGTTCAGGTACATGCTGCCGTCGCCAACGGCTTTGTGCAGTTGGGTGCTGATGTAACCCGGTTGCTTCTTCATCCATTGGGCATCGCACTTCCAAGCTTCTACCAAGGCGACTTGGTCAACGGGATCGACTGTGAAGAGATTGACGAGAACGACGGGTCCAGCGTCGATGTCCAATTGCCGTTCAATTGGAAACTCCGGGTCGAGGGGTTTGAAACTTACCATTTCGGTGCTCCTTGAAAGTTGCTTCAATTTGGTGTCATGTTGTCATATTTAGGAAGCATCAAACACAATGACAACACGTTGTCAAATGAAATGAGGAATCGACATGCCGGATGCGCGAAGGACCGAAGAAGGAGAAGCTGTGACGGCCTTGATACTGGATGTGTTTCGGCTGAACGGTCGTTTGCAGCTTGCCGGTGATCGCCTTGTATCAGAACTCGGTCTGACAAGTGCTCGATGGCAGATCCTTGGCGCCATCGCCTATTCTGATCGACCGGAATCCGTTGCGTGGCATGCACGGACGATGGGTGTTCACCGGCAAGGCGTACAACGGATCATCAATGAATTGAGCAAAGAAGGCATGGTGGAGTTTCAGCCGAACCCACACCACAAGCGGGCGCACTTGGTTGTCATGACTCGAAAGGGGCAGGAGTTGTACGAAGCCGCGATTGCGAGGCAAATCCCATGGGTGAATGAACTGTCGGAGGGCCTGTCGCCAGATGAGATTGCCACTGCGCAAAATGTTATTGGTCGTCTCAAAACACGGCTCGAAGAAGCTTCAATACGACAAGAATAGAGCCCGACCCAAAGCTGATGCAAATACAGATCGCAGCATCAATTGAGACTGGCTCATCGCAGTTGGTATCTGCATGCGCTATCAATGCTCGTTATCAAGCGCATTGATTTGCTGGAGCATTTTGACAAGCAGATGAAAGAACCACTGAACCAGATATCGCTTCACATTATGCCGCTTCAACGGCGTTCGCGGTTCGTTATGGTGAGGCATTTCAGCCAAAAGTTGTCTGCGCGTGCCTCTGTATCGGGAGACACGCGCAGACCATCGAGAAACCTGCCGGGCGTCTGGCCCGGCATGATGGGCTCCGACGGGTCCGCCGCCCTCCCCATCGCCGCGCTTGATCCGCCCCACCGTGCGGCGTCTCCTGCGGTCCCCGCGCTTGATGGGTCCGGGTCCCCAAAAACAATTCCAATCAGCCGTGAGGGTTCAAGAAGTGAAGGACTCGTTTTCTGTGATCTGTTCAAACGCGGGTAAGAACGCGTCATGATGCAGCGACAAGTAACGTGTGATCTGCTTGCTGCGCATCAGTTTCGCGATGTACCCGCGTGTCAGGACCAGATCGAGGTGATCCGCGCCGTAGCTGCCTTCGGCAAGGCGCACCTCGCGTTCCAGATTGGCAGACTCGCGCTCCATCAGCTCAAGCTGTTCGCGCGAAATGCCTTTGATCTTTTTCGGCGTTGCCGCTGACACCAACTGGCTCTCTGGTGTCGCGGCCAGAAGTGATCGGGCATAGTTGATCGTGAACTTGTTCATGGCGACCATGAGTTGCGCCGCTTCAATCTGGCGGATTGGCTTCATCTTTTTCAGAATCTGAAACCCGGTCAAAGCCACTTGTTTGTCTTTCAAAAGTTCCGCCGCCTCATCGCAGATACCGTTAAGAAGCTGGCGTTTCTGCTTCAGGGTCTTGATGTTGACATTAAGCGCGCTCGCCAATCGGGCTTCCGGTACGCCAAGAGAGAGGGCTCTCAGGATCATCTTGTGCTCTTGAATGGTCGCGAGACGAGAGATGCGTTTGTTGTAGGTGAAGGCTTCGTCGTCCGTGGACACGAGACATCGCGCATGTGTCTGACCCTGGTCTTTCAGAACCTCAAGGCGTAGATGCCCATCAAGCAAAGTGTATTGACCAGCGTTGAATGGGTCGCGGGACACAACAATAGGTTCAACAAGACCGACGTCCCGAACAGATGTGATGATCTGTTTGAACTTGATGCTGGCCTTTTTTTGCGGCGTGACAACATAGAGCGGTGCGATGTTCTCGAATGAGAGCGTCACCAGCTCCTGTTCAAAAGCCGCTGCAATCTTCTGTTCTTCCTTGGTCACCGTCATGTGGATATCTCCTCGGATTTTGCCAGGCGATCTGCAACCTGCTTTGGCAGGCTGATCAAGCCTTCGGCGCGAAGCAATGTGACGAAGTTTTCGTCAGTCATCAGGGTCTTGAGTGCTTCTGTCAGAAAGAGCAGTTCGCTGCGCGTTGCACTTGCTTTTCTCAGCAACACCTTCTTTTTCTCGACATCGTTTTCATAAGTCTTGAGCAGGCTTTCGACCGACAGGCTTTTACGCGGTCGTTCGCTAGTGGGCGCGCGGCCCTTGCCATGCTTCTGGCGCGCCTCAACAAGACGTTTGGCCGCCAGGAGTCTACCGCCGCGCAGAAGCTTTTTCTCATAAGCTTGCCTCAGAACACGTTGCACGCCGACGTCATCCGCGTCCGCAATGTCAACGGCAACACTGACCGGAATCTTACCGCTCTCCACTGCACGCAGAAGGCGGTGTTCGTGACTTTCCAGAAGTTTGATGACACCGTGGACATACTTCTTGGACAGCTGAGTCTTGGCGGCGATTTCAGTTTCAGAGTAACCTCTTTCTTTGAGGCGCCCAATGTCTCTGAGCAAGTCCAGCGAATGGTGGTGCCTGCGCGCCAGGTTTTCCACCAGGCTCATAACAAGGCAATCTTCGCTGCTGGCATCTATGACGATCGCCGGTATTTCAGATTGGCCAAGAACCTTGAATGCCTCAAGACGGCCCTGGCCGCAGACCAATTCGTATGCTGGCTCACTTCCGTCCTCAGTCGCACGCGCAGCAACCGTTATGGGTCTTTTCAACCCAAGCTCCGCGATGTTCGCGGTAATCTCGTCGAACACCTTTTTGTTCCTGAGCCTTGGGTTGACGACGGTAATTGCATCGACAGGAACAAGAACAGTGTGCCCGACCGGCGCATGGTCCATCACGCTGCCTCCAGTATTGGCGTACGTGCGGCCATGTCGAAGAAATGCGCCATGTTGTCGAAGCGGAATGCATCAAGGGACAAACCGTTGTTTTCCGCCAAGCGCAGCTTTGATTTGGTCATGTCAAAGGTAGGCAGCAAGTAGTAGTCGAGCGGCGTTCTGTTTGCCTGCCCCATCCTGACGACGATGGACATGTCGGGGAGCTGACCGGTGTTCAAACGAATGTTCCAGCGATACGCACCTGCGCCTGTCTGAAGACAGCGCGCAATGACAATTGAAACGGTGAACTCGTCATTGATGATGAGGGTATCTGTATTGGGGTCACGAGCGACATCTCCGCCAACGGCTTCGACTCCAGCAATGATGTCCCGGATGATGTCGGAATGGAGGCTGCGCAATCGTCTGTTGATCTCGATGTACCGGTAATCTCTGTCAGGCTTGAAGCCGACGAGGCTGTAAGCGCGCAACAGGCTACCAAATCTGTTCTGATAAGCACCGCTGGATGGAAGCTTTGGCGCTTCATTGATGACAAAGCCCGAGAGATACCCGTTTTCCTCCAAAACCTCCTTTAGCCGATCCAGCATTTCTTCGTCGGACAGCACATGGGAGCGGGCTGCAATGATTGCTCCGGCTGCGTCGAACAGGTTGGCGTCAACGATTGCTTCAAAGGCACCAACAGCGCGGACCCAGTTTTCCGGATCGTTCCGGACATGGCGTTTCTTGAGTTTGAAGGAATTACGGTTCCAGAGATTATTCCCGATGTATTTTTCGTTGGTCAGAATTTGACGCACAACCGCCGGTGACCAATCCCGATCCAGATCAGTTCGAATGCCGCGCCGGTTCAGGTCTGACGCAATCTCGGCTTCAGACCAACCGTCGTTCACAAACCTCAAGAAGATCTGGCTCACTATTGCGATTTCATCGGCAGGACCCGGAACAAGTGTTACTCGGTCGGTCTGAATACTCTTGTGTTCACCTCGCGAAAGAATGCCCTTGGAACGTCCTGCTTCATCAATCAGCATCCGCCGTAACCCGAACCCAGCTGCGCCGCCTTGTCGATAGCCCAACTCGATCAGCCGCTGTTGCCCAGCAAAGACCTTTTGCGAAAGCTCGCGACTATATTCGCCAGCCATAGCCCGCTTTAAACCTTTGACGACTGTGGACATTGGGCTGCCATCATTCTCGAATTGTTCCGCGCAGTATTCGACCGAAATGCCCGCCCGTTTGCAGATATACTCGTAGTAGGCGCTTTCATCCGCGTCTTGGAAGCGCCCCCAACGGCTGACATCGTAAACGAGAACAGTTCCGAATTCGGTCTGGCCAGTTTCGATGTCGTCGATCAATTGCGATAGGCCTGCGCGGCCTTGAATTCTCAATCCGCTTTTGCCTGCATCAGAATAGGTTCGGATAATTTTGTAGCCGCGTTCATCGGCATAGCGCTGGATGGCATCGGCCTGGTTTTCGGTCGAGTAGCGCTGATGCTCTGTCGACATGCGAACGTACTGTGCGGCGTTCCGGCGGTTTTCCCTGTCTGTCTTGTTCTTCGGCCAACTCAATGCTGCGGCTCCCACCACTCAAATTTGCAAACCTGTACGGGAACTCTGCGATTCCTTTCTCAATCCTAAAGGGAGAGGTCCGGAAACATGTTTCATAAAAAGGGCAACACGTTTCATCGAAAGTGCGACGAGCGCGTTTCGGCGTCAGAATACAGGGAGGCGATCAGCGACGCTCTTTCTCAAGAACTGGGTGGGGCAGGGCGAGCTACAAAATCAACGATGCGGTGGACTGGAGCAAGTGAACGAACGGCTAAGAACTGGATATCTGGCTCATACGGACCAACAGGCGAAAACCTGATCGCATTGATGAAGCATTCAGACACAGTTTTCGCGGTTGTACTCGAATTGGCGGGACGGAGCGAGGCGATTTCGATAGCACGGCTAAAGCTTGTCAGAGAAGAACTGGCCGGAATTTTGAGTGATTTAGATACGATTTGCGCCGATGAGGGCGATCAAAAACCAGAATAGACTCTTTCGGTTGCTCCAACGTGATGGAAAGCCTTTGAGTCGCAAATGGCAAAACCCGTGCGCCCATGAAAAATCGAATGACTCAAAATCAATGGCTTAGCTGTCGTTGAATGGCAAAACTATGTGTCGCCCGACACCTTGTTGAACGTCACACGAACCTGACCCAACCGTCACAGTTGGACCAGAAACGGGGTGAACGTTCGACATCGGAAGGCACCCCGATTTTGGACATCATTTGATTTTGACCTTTACGTCATCAACTAAAACGCCGCCCGCATTTTGTACTCCCGCAGACAGTTTGGTTTGATCTGACTTCCCTTTCGGAAATCAGGGCTGATTTGCAGACCAGACGGTGAAGCCGCCTGTTCCTACGGATCTGCCTCGTGGCGATCGCGGGAGGGGGAGGGCCGCGCCCTCACCCTGTCGGTGAAGGGCGTTTGGCTTGTCCAAAACCCGCTGGCTCAAAAATGGAAAACGGTGTGGAAGAAAGCCTGCCGCCATTTGCGATTGTGCCATTCTGTCGAACTGCAATAAGTAGACCACCTTCCGGACATTCGATGTGGTCGCAAATCCTTTTGCACTTAACGGCAGCTTCTCGCGGAGTGGCATTTCACAGATGCTCCAGGCCCGCCGCGGGTCTGGCCAAAGCTCGTCGAACAGTTTCTCGGTCATTACGACATGTGTCACCCGCCCTGCGTGGCGCAGGAATGTCGGACCCTCATCCGCTTGTTTCATCTAGCTAATGGTATTGTATTGAAGCATTTCGATATCGAAGCGTTTGCCTTGAATCGGAGGAAGATCTAAAAGTTTCATGTGTTTTCCTTTCATACGCGCATTTCAAAGGTCACGGAAACGTCCGTGTGGAATGCGGATAATTGGAAAGCGCTCAGATCATGGCGTCAGCTAACACATCGCCATGTAGCTGTCACCATCGTTGCAGAAATCTGGAAACATGCCGTTCGATGCCGTTCGATACCGGTTGATGAGATCATCGCGACGCGGACTAAACGGACAACCGACGAATAAACCAAACGAGCCGCTTTGCCTTGAATAACTGTCGCAGGGATATCACAGTCATATGATGAAGCTTTTGATGCACCGATATCGTCTAGTTCGTCTCAGCATCGAAAATTCACGGATTTGGGAATTTGCCACAAAGACCAACTTAAGACTTGTAATCAGTTCATTGGTTGTCTTCACGGCTGCAATGCTCACGATGCTTGTCTCTGTCTTTCTCTTCACTTGGAGCAAGGTTCTCGGTTTATTGGCCTGCGCCGCATTTGTAGCGCTATTGTTAGTCGTCAACATTTTGGCAGATGAAGGTCGTCGGCGGGAAAAGGGGCGCTAGGGGCTCGAAACAGACGTTCTCCGCGCGCAGGATCAATGACTGCTGTCCGACAGATTGAAGTGATGGTTCGTTTTGTCCGCAGAGGAGCTCACCACTCAGCCAGAGATCGCTTCACATAACACCCGTACTGCGATGTTCCTGGTTTGTTATGGCGCCGCCAGTCATCCAATGGTTGCGAAAACCTGCCATTTTATGCGCTTTTTACTGATAACTGGGATACGCAACACGTGGGTCAAGGTAAGGGTTTTGCTCACCATTTTTTTGTCAAAAATGCCGTGTTGAATTTCGTTAGCAGTTAGCCTGCAAACGAAAACAAAATGTTACCTCCAGACAAATGCCAAAATGATGATCGTGCTTTCGGTTTGTCCAATCGGCTTTGAGCATCGATAACTTGGCCTCTTCGTTTCGGGGGCTAACTTGCTTTTGAAACCTCTAAACCTCCCCCTTTCACAAGCAGATCCACAATAGCGTCGACCCCGCTTCTGTGACGAAGTGACGAAAACAGAAAGGGCCGTCCTTTACGCATCATTTTCGCATCACGTTCCATAACCTGCAGCGAAGCGCCAACATGCGGCGCAAGGTCGGTTTTGTTGATTACAAGGATGTCAGATTTCGTAATTGCCGGCCCGCCTTTCCTGGGAATCTCCTCGCCTGCGGCGACATCGATCACGTAGATGGTCAGATCCGCCAGTTCCGGGCTGAATGTGGCCGATAGATTGTCGCCTCCGCTTTCAATCAAAACAACGTCGAGATCCGGATGGCGTGTCTGCATCTCGGCGACGGCGGCCAAATTGATCGAGGCGTCTTCGCGAATTGCTGTATGCGGGCAACCACCGGTTTCGACGCCGATGATCCTGTCCTGCGGCAGTATCTGCATACGCATCAGCGCCTCGGCATCTTCCTGCGTATAAATGTCGTTGGTAATAACACCTACCGAGCAGACATCGCGCAGCGCTTCAGACAAGGCGGCGGTTAAAGTGGTTTTACCGGCGCCTACCGGGCCTCCAATACCTACGCGAAGCGGGCCGTTCATACTGGTCATGTGCGGAAAATCCTCGAATATTGTGTTTCGTGTTTCATGGACGCAATGTCCGCCAAAAACGCCGTAGAGCTTAACGTGTCCAAACTTGCCGTTTGTGCTCTTTCAGCAATCTGGGCACACAGCGGTGTCAGCTGGCGGATCAGGCACTGAGCATCGGTCTGTCCCAGTGGCACAAAACGCGTCGCACATGCGACAAGGTTGCTTGCGAATGCTTGCAGAAACATCTTGGTCGTCAGCAGCAAGGGAAGGTTTTTTAGTCTTGCAGCCCGTCCAATCGAGACCGGGTAGGTGAACTGCCCAAGGTCCAATTCCCAGACGCCATTGGTGACATTTCCGAAGGCCTGACCCAGTAGCTCAGTTTCCATGAGCCTTTCGGATGTCGCGCAAAAGGCCCGCGCCAAGACATCGACGTTGATCAGCTCATCTTTGTTCTGCGCATTAAAGGCCGCCACAACGAACAAAGCATCATTCCACCCAGAGCCATGTTCCAGCACATCTGAAATCCAGGCTTCGGTGTCCTGAGAATTCGCGACAGCTCCCCGGTCAATCGCAGCCTCAAGCCCGTGAGAGTAGGCAAACCCCCCCACAGGATAGGCAGGGGACAACCATTGTGTCAGCGTCAGGATGTCGGCGTCAGTGGGTGTGGCCATGGGTCCTGCCGTGGCCATAGGCGCCGCCTTCGGGGGTGAACGGCTCGTGCACCTCTCGCACGGTAGCCCCGATTTTGAGAAGCATGTCTCGGATAACGTGATCGACCTGGATCAACAGGCGATCCTTTTCGATCTGGCAAGGCGTATGGCGATTGCCGATATGCCATGCGATACGCGTCAGGTCCGGGGCTGTTACCGCCAGTAGAACTTCGGGTGCAGCTTGTATTTCTACTTCGCGGCCGTCATCCAGAACCAAAGCGCCACCGTGATTCAACGACGTCGTTTGCGCCAGATCGATGAGAATCTGTTCGCCACTTTCGCAGGTCAGAACCTTGCGACGCAAAAACCGGTCGTCATAGGTTAATGACAGGCAGTCTGCCGGATCGCCGTGTAGATGATCAGAATACCGCCGTGCTGTACAAAGGAGGATGGTCATGCCAGCGCCCCCTCTGTGGAACGGGTAGCTATTACCAGATAGAACCCGCGAACACGTGTTGTACGATCCGGTCGCGAGACAGGCCGCGTTTGCGCAGTTCTTCGTCGCTCATCGATTGCAGGAACTGGATTTGATCGGTGCGCGATCGTGCTTCGGCCAATCGAGCAAGAGCCGAATAGATCGACGAACCAATCGTCGAAAACAGACCGAATACGGAGAAGCCGGAATGCGGTTGATTTTCTGTGTGTGCCATTGGGACCCTCGTAAGCTTGCGAGACGTTGGTCCTCCCTTGCGTCCTAATATCTGTCATCTTTCACTCGCTTGGTAGTGGGTGATTGGTCATGCCCGGGATGCGCTTGCTGCAATGCAGCGTATTTTTTAATCAGAACATGAAGTATCGCTGTGCCATCGGTAGAACTTCGACAGGATGACAGGTTAGCAATTCGCCATCGGCGCGCACCTCATAGGTTTCCGGGTCGACATCGACATGCGGTGTCGCGTTGTTCAGCAGAAGATCCTGCTTGCCAATTTCTCGTGTGTTTTGGACGGCGACGGTTTGCTTTGCCAATCCCAGTGTATCACCGATCCCGTCGGCATGGGCCGCCTGCGAGACAAATGTGATCGCCGAGTTTTCCACCGACCGTCCGTAAGCCCCAAACATTGGGCGGCTATATACTGGCTGCGGTGTAGGGATCGACGCGTTGGGATCGCCCATCTGCGCGCAGGCTATGGTACCGCCCAGCAGAACCATCTCGGGCTTCACACCGAAAAAGGCCGGGTTCCACAGGACAAGGTCGGCGCGTTTGCCTTCCTCGATACTGCCAATCTCGTGGCTCAGGCCATGTGCGATGGCCGGGTTGATGGTGTATTTTGCGATGTACCGACGGACGCGCAAATTGTCGTTGTCGCCGGTTTCCTCCGCCAATCGCCCACGCTGTTTTTTCATCTTGTCAGCGGTTTGCCATGTGCGGATTAAAACCTCTCCGACCCGGCCCATTGCCTGACTGTCGGACGCGATGATCGAGAACGCGCCCATGTCGTGCAGGATATCTTCGGCGGCAATCGTCTCGCGCCGGATGCGGCTTTCGGCAAAGGCCACGTCCTCGGGGATAGATTTGTCGAGGTGGTGGCAGACCATCAGCATGTCCAAGTGCTCCTCGACCGTGTTGACGGTGAAGGGCCGTGTGGGGTTCGTCGAGGACGGCAGAACGTGGTTCTCGCCGCAGATCTTGATGATATCCGGAGCATGTCCGCCGCCTGCGCCTTCGGTGTGGAAGGCGTGAATTGTGCGACCCTTCATGGCCGCTACTGTGTTTTCGACAAAGCCTGATTCATTGAGCGTGTCGGTGTGGATCATAACCTGAACGTCCATCGCGTCCGCTACCGACAGGCAGCAGTCGATGGCGGCTGGGGTGGTTCCCCAATCCTCGTGCAGCTTAAGCGCGCAGGCTCCGGCCTTGACCTGTTCTTCGAGCGCGGCGGGCAGCGAAGCGTTGCCCTTACCCGCAAAGGCCAGATTCATCGGGAAAGCATCCGCCGCCTGCAACATCCGCCCGATATGCCATGGGCCGGGGGTGCACGTGGTCGCCAGAGTGCCATGTGCCGGCCCGGTGCCACCGCCAAGCATGGTGGTCAGGCCGGAATGCAGCGCATCTTCAATCTGTTGCGGGCAGATGAAGTGAATATGACTGTCGAACCCACCTGCTGTTAAGATACGACCCTCGCCAGCAATGGCCTCGGTACCGGGTCCGATTATGATGTCGACACCAGGTTGCGTATCGGGGTTTCCAGCCTTGCCGATCTTTGCGATCCGCCCGTCTTTCAGGCCTACGTCAGCCTTGTAGATGCCCGAGTGATCAACGATCAGAGCATTGGTGATGACCGTATCCACAGCTCCTTCGGCGCGCGTGGCCTGAGACTGCCCCATTCCGTCGCGGATTACCTTTCCGCCACCAAACTTGACCTCTTCGCCATAGCTGGTCAGATCACGTTCGACCTCGATCACTAGGTCGGTGTCGGCCAGCCGCAGCTTGTCCCCGGTGGTAGGGCCGAACATCGCGGCATAGTCTGAGCGCTGGATTGTTGCTGGCATCAGAGTGCCCCCATGACCTTTTGATTGAAGCCGTAGACCTTGCGCGCACCGCTGATCGGGATCAGCGAAACTTCGCGTGCCTGACCTGGTTCGAACCGCACAGCGGTGCCTGGCGCAATGTCCAGACGCAGGCCATGCGCGGCAGCACGGTCGAAGTCGAGCGCCGGGTTGGTTTCGGCGAAATGGTAGTGTGAGCCGACCTGAACCGGGCGGTCGCCGGTATTGGCGACCATCAAAGTGATCGCATCAGCGTCGGGGTTCAGGGTAATTTCACCATCAGCCGGGAACACCTCTCCGGGGATCATTTGTTCAGCTTTGTGATCAACGCGACAGCGGCCACCGCGACAACAGCCAACCCGACGCCCATCGCGGCATAATCGGTGCCGTGCGCGTGGACATGCGTTCCGTTGTGGGCTGCTGCGGGGCCAGCGAAGATCAGGGCAGGGAAAAGCATGCGTGTCATATTGGTTTCCTTTTCAGCGAATGGGATTGTGGACGGTCACCAGCTTGGTGCCATCTGGAAAGGTGGCTTCGACCTGAACCTCGTGGATCAATTCGGGCACACCCTCCATGCATTGGTTGCGGGTGATCACCTCGGCTCCGGCTTGCATCATGTCAGCAACTGAACGCCCATCGCGCGCGCCCTCGACTACAGCATCGGTGATCAAGGCGACAGCCTCGGGGTGGTTCAGCTTGACGCCGCGTGACAGTCGCTTTCGGGCGATCTCGGCGGCCATGGCGACCAGAAGTTTGTCTTTTTCACGAGGTGTCAGGTTCATGTCAGAGCATCCAGCATCGGGGGAGGGTGTCTTTGTTCAACCGGCGCAAAATCGGCATCAATGTGCGGCGAAGAGCCAAGCTGTTGTCGGCCAGAATACGGATAGCCAGAAGACCGTCTTGGATCAGTGTTGCCCCTGCGTCCTCGGGCAGCAATTTGCGAATGGAATCCAGATGACCTTCGGCTAACTCCGAAGCAAAGACGATCAGCGCCATCACCCCTGCACCGTTTGCAATATGAGGCTTGGACAGATGCTTGTGCCAATCACCAGAGAACCGGATCGCGTCAAGGAACACCGTCTTTCCTTGGCGTTGTATCTCGATCCGATCGTTCAGGCGGATATCGGTAAGCGTCTCGCCCATAGCGAGGCGCCCGAAGACGAGCGGTTCTACCATCAGCAACTCGGCATCCGGCGCCATCTCGACTTTCAGGCGTCGGTCCAGAGCACTGCCGTTGAACAAGATGGTCTCTTGCGGCAACCAGTTCAGCCGGGCTTCAGCCTCAACAGTCAGATGATTAATAATCTGGCCACATTCTTGCGGCTGAGCCTTATAGGCGCGCTCGCAGGCTTGTGTTGTCAAGGTCAGCGCGGTTCCTTTCGCCGCCTTACCGGAAAATCGAAATGAATCGCCCCCGGTTACGCCGCCAGCCGTGTTTAGGAGAACCGCGTCAAGATCAGGCATATTGGTTCTGGGGAACAGGCACTTAAAAGACCCGGACTGGCGAAACTTGTTCAGCACCGTCCTGTTGCCCAATTGCTTGGTGCTCAGGCTGACGGCACCTGTAGCACGCGGTGGAACAGCACTGTGCGTGGGCAATATGGCTGTAACTTGGGTTATAGGGCACCTTTAGAGCTTGATTTGGTGGCACCTGTTTCTCTGTTGAAGGGGCGGAACACTAATCTACAGTGTCGAAATCTGCTTATTTCGACGTCGTGCGTCTAAATTTTAGACAGCGACCCCGGTCTTGGATGAAAAAATAGGCGCATCTCGCCGATTTCCCAAATTGGGTTAATGGTAAGTTGCCAAGCTTGCTGCGATGCAGAAACCGTATGGGTGCCACCGCGGAAACGACCCGGAGGTGTGTGACGGCTGCGCGAATTGGATCTCGAACACAACCGCCACACGGAACGCAACAACAGTTGCGGGGATCAGGTAGAAGAAGAGTGTGCCTTTGCGCAAGCCCTCTCTCCCGGCCCCGCCAGGAGGATTACATGAAATCGCTCAAATCCACGCTCGCCGGATCGGTTGTCTTTGCTGCCATGGCCACCGCAGCCTTGTCGGACGAAGACAAGATCAAGGTTGGAGTGCTGCATTCGCTGTCGGGTACCATGGCTATCTCGGAGACAACGTTGAAAGACACTATGCTGATGCTGATCGATCAGCAAAACGCCAAGGGTGGCCTGCTGGGTAAACAACTTGAGGCGGTTGTGGTGGATCCTGCATCGGATTGGCCGTTGTTCGCTGAAAAAGCGCGCGAACTGCTGACCGTCCACGAGGTGGATGTGATCTTTGGTAACTGGACTTCGGTCAGCCGCAAATCGGTTCTGCCGGTCATCGAAGAACTGAATGGTCTTTTGTTCTACCCGGTTCAGTATGAGGGTGAGGAAAGCTCGAAGAACGTGTTCTACACCGGTGCCGCTCCGAACCAACAGGCCATTCCCGCCACGGATTATTTCCTGGAGGAACTGGGGGTTGAGAAATTTGCTCTGCTCGGTACGGACTATGTCTACCCCAGGACCACCAACAATATTCTTGAAAGCTACCTGAAACAGAAGGGTATCGCGGATGACGATATCTTCGTCAATTACACGCCTTTCGGCCACTCCGACTGGTCCAAGATCGTGGCTGACGTGGTCGCGCTGGGCGCGGATGGCAAGAAAGTCGGTGTGATTTCGACCATCAATGGCGACGCCAATATCGGTTTTTACAAGGAACTGGCCGCCGCTGGCGTTTCGGCGGACGATATTCCAGTCGTAGCCTTCTCGGTCGGCGAGGAAGAACTGTCCGGTTTGGATACCACCAACCTCGTCGGTCACCTTGCCGCTTGGAATTACTTCCAGTCGGCGGATACAGAAGCCAACGCGGAATTCGTGGACACCTGGAAAGCCACCATGGGCGTCGAGCGTGTGACCAATGACCCGATGGAGGCGCATTACATCGGTTTCAACATGTGGGTGAACGCCGCGACCGAGGCCGGCTCGACCGAAGTCGATGCTGTGCGCGCGGCGATGTACGGGCAGGAATTCCCAAACCTGACCGGTGGCACTGCTGTGATGTTGCCGAACCACCACCTCGCTAAACCGGTTCTGATCGGCGAGATTCAGGAAGACGGCCAGTTCGATATCATCAGTGAGACTGATGTCGTGCCGGGTGATGCATGGACCGACTTCCTGCCGGAATCGGCGGTGCTGGTCTCGGATTGGAAAGAGCTGGGTTGCGGTATGTACAACACCGAGACCAAGACCTGCGTTCAGACCCTGTCGAACTACTAATCCTCCCGCAAGGCGGGAGTAATCGCCCGCCTTGCCCAAGACATTCGGGTTTCTCCACATGTTACGACTTTTCCTTGCGGGACTCGCAATCCTGTGCGCCTGCCTGACCGCCAATGCGCAAGAGGGTAGTCTGCAACCGATCCTGCAAGAGCATCAGGAGATCATCGCCAAAAGCTCGCGCAAGACCATCAAGCCAGCGATTGATGCGATCGCGGCCAGTGGCTTGCCGCAGGCGCAAGTGATGCTTGAGACATGGGCCGCTAAAAACATGTGGATGCGCAAGTCTGACGGTCTGTTCTTTTCTGGACAGAAAGGTGAGGGGCGGTCGTATGAATTGACCGACTTCGATACAGGCAAGGTCGTTGGCACGTTCGAGAAATCCGAGCTTAAGCAGTTGAAGCCCAACAGCGGTATTCGCGCGATGATTGGGACAGCGTTGGTGGAGTTCCAACTGACCGATCCCAGCCGCGAGAAGCGGCTGGCGGCCCTGCAATCCATTCAGCGTGATCCTGAAAGTGCACTCTTAGAGCCACTTCGGGCTTCGATAGGCGATGAACCCGACGCAGAATTGAAGGCGCAAAAGCGACGGCTCGAACGGTTGCTCACGATCGGATTCGACGAAGATACCGCAGCCCGCGTGGCCGCGATCGAAGAAATGTCCGGCGATCTGGGCGTAGATGTTCGCGCCGCTTTGAACCCGTTGGTCGTCACCTCCCGGCATGCCGCTACTGAATTACCCTCGGACCTGAACGTCGCAGTTATTCTTGAAGCGGGCTCAAATGCCTTAACGTCTGACGAAGCATATGACTTGCTCGTTGCGGGAAACCTTGCCCCACCGCGTGTTTCTGCGGAAGATATCAGAGCGGCACTATCGGCTAATATTGTCAGGGGGCGTGTAGGTGACATTCCAGTCGCTCAACTGAATTCAGACGCAATGCGCGAGCGTGCGTATGCCGCCCTAGCAGAGGCGGGGCTCGTGCCAGTCTTATTCACGAACGCGGACGTCAACGCTGCAGTTAACACGCATATATTCTTTGAAACGTACAGCGAGCCGTCTGCCGAGGTCACTGAAGTAGCCGAGAAAGCCCTAGAGCAGATCGAACTGAAGGTCGGTCTGAACCAAACACTCGACTTGACACTGGACGCGATCTCACTGGCGTCGATCTATTTCCTTGCCGCCATTGGTCTGGCCATCACCTTCGGTGTGATGGGCGTGATCAACATGGCCCATGGCGAGTTCATCATGATGGGCGCCTATACCGGTTACGTGGTGCAACAGTTCATCCCTGATCACACGCTTTCGATCATCGTCGCAATCCCGATGGCCTTTGCCGTTACCTTCGCCATGGGCGTCGCGATGGAGCGGCTGGTGATCCGCTGGCTCTACGCTCGCCCGCTGGAGACGCTGCTCGCGACTTTCGGTATTTCGATTGCCCTGCAGCAACTGGCCAAGAACATCTTCGGCACGCAAGCCCGCCCGCTGACCGCGCCCGGTTGGCTGGATGGGGCATGGGTGCTGAACGATGTGGTTTCGATCAGCTATATCCGGATTGCGATCTTCGTGCTGGCGATGATCTTTCTGGGGCTGTTCCTTTACATCATGAAGCGGACCCGGCTGGGGCTTGAGATGCGCGCAGTGACGCAGAACCCGCGCATGGCGGGGTCAATGGGCATCAATCCTGGGCGGGTAAATATGCTGACCTTTGGGCTGGGTTCCGGCATCGCCGGGATCGCGGGTGTCGCCATCGGTCTCTTTGCCAAGGTCACATCGGATTTGGGCAACGATTACATCGTACAAAGCTTCATGACCGTGGTTGTCGGCGGTGTCGGCAACATCTGGGGGGCGCTGGCGGGTGCCGGAATGATCGGCTTTCTGCAGAAAGGCATCGAGTGGATGAATCCATCGAACACTCTCGCAGCCCAAACCTACATGATCATCTTCATCATCATTTTCATCCAATTCCGGCCGCGGGGCATCATCGCCCTCAAGGGCCGCGCGGCGGGGGATTGAGCCATGGAACGCAGCTTTATCGCCAAGAACCCATCCGTGCTGATGTTTCTTGCCATCCTATCCCTGTTCACCCTGAGCGTGACCATCCTGTCCGAGGGTTTCGGGGTTGGTGTGATCTCGACCAGCTTCGTCAAAACGCTAGGCAAAACCCTGTGCCTGTGCCTGATCGCAGTGGCGATGGATCTGGTCTGGGGCTTCACCGGCATCCTGTCGCTGGGTCACTTCGCCTTCTTCGGGCTAGGAGGCTACATGATCGGCATGTGGCTGATGTACGAACGCACGCGCCTGATCGTGGTCGAGTCGCTGTCGCAAGCCGAAATCCCTCCTACGCCGACCGAGGTCGTGGACGCCATCGGAACGCAGATTTTTGGCGTGGTCGGATCATCGGACTTCCCGCTGATCTGGGCCTTTGCCCATAGTCTGACCCTGCAACTGATACTGGTCGTTTTGGTGCCCGGAATTCTGGCGCTGATCTTCGGCTGGCTGGCCTTCCGCAGCCGGGTGACGGGTGTATACCTGTCGATCCTGACCCAAGCCATGACGCTGGCGCTGGCGCTGTACCTGTTCCAGAACGACAGCGGATTGCGCGGCAATAACGGCCTGTCGGGCTTGCAAAACCTGCCTGGTGTCTCCGCCTCGCAGGATGTGGTGTCGATCTGGTTCCTCTGGACTTCGGCACTGGCACTGGGGCTGGGCTATATGCTCGCTGCGTGGATCGTTTCGGGCAAGTTCGGCTCGGTCATCCGTGGCATCCGAGACAACGAGGCGCGTGTGCGCTTCCTTGGCTATTCGGTCGAGGTCTACAAGCTGGCCGTCTTTACCCTGACTGCCTGTATCGCGGCCATTGCCGGCGCGCTTTATTACCCGCAAGCCGGCATCATCAACCCCGAGGAGATGGCCCCCATCGCCTCGATCTATTTGGCCGTCTGGGTCGCCATCGGTGGACGAGGTCGCTTGTACGGCGCGGTAATTGGCGCAGCTTTTGTCAGCCTTCTGAGTACGTGGTTCACGGGCGGGCAGGCCCCGGATATTTCGCTTGGGTTTTACACGATCAAATGGGTCGACTGGTGGCAGGTGCTTCTGGGCGTAACTTTCGTGTTGGTTACGTTGTTCGCCCCGCAGGGCATCGGAGGATTGTTCGACTTGTGGACCGACCGCCGCCACCCGGACAGGCATGGGGCAAATCTGGGACCGGATGACGGAGCCCTGCGAGAGAAGGAGGCCATCGAATGAGCACTTTGCTTGAAGTTAGCGGCGTTACGGTCACATTCGACGGTTTCCGCGCTATCAACAACTTGTCTTTCCAGATCGGCGAGGCCGAGCTTCGCGCCGTGATCGGCCCGAACGGAGCAGGCAAGACCACATTTATGGATATCATCACAGGCAAAACCCGGCCTGATAATGGACGCGTCATCTGGGGCAAGAAGTCTGTATCTTTGCTGAAAATGTCCGAAGCAAAAATCGCGCAGGCTGGCATCGGGCGGAAGTTTCAGAAGCCGACGGTTTTCGAAGACCAGACCGTGCACGGGAATCTGCTTATGGCGCTTCAAAACAAACGCGGCTGGCTTCGCGTGCTTTTCTTCCGACCCTCCACAGACGATTTGCGGAAAGTTGACGACCTGAGCGTCGAGATCGGTCTAAATCAGCACCTAAGCCGCAAAGCTGGCGAACTGAGCCACGGTCAAAAGCAGTGGCTGGAAATCGGCATGTTGCTGGCTCAGGAGCCACGACTCTTGCTGGTGGATGAACCTGCCGCCGGCATGACGCCGCAGGAGCGCGAACACACCACCGACCTGCTGGTGCAGGCGGCCAGAACCCGCGCGGTGGTCGTGGTGGAACACGATATGGAATTTGTCCGACGCCTGAATTGCAAGGTCACGGTTTTGCACGAAGGGTCTGTCTTGGCTGAGGGCAGTCTTGATCACGTGACATCCCATCAGGACGTCATCGACGTTTATCTGGGGCGCTAAGCAATGCTGAAACTGACCGATCTGACTTTGCACTATGGACATTCGCAAATCCTCAACGGGATTTCCATGGAAGCCAGGCAAGGTGAAGTGACTTGTGTCATGGGAACCAATGGTGTCGGGAAAACCAGCCTGATGAAGGCAATCTCCGGGACGCATCCGCGTTCGGGTGGCAATCTGGAACTGGATGGGGAACCTTTGGGTGTCCTGCCTGCTCATCAAATGGCTTGGAAAGGCGTGGCCTATGTCCCGCAAGGTCGTGAAATATTCCCCTTGCTCACAGTTCGCGAAAACCTGGAAACTGGATTCTCCTGTCTACCCGCCAGCGAGCATTTCATTTCAGACGAAATATATGATTTGTTTCCGGTTCTTAAGCAAATGCAATACCGGCGCGGAGGTGACCTTTCTGGCGGTCAGCAGCAACAGCTGGCGATCGCCCGGGCACTGATCACGCGGCCACGCCTGCTTTTGTTGGACGAGCCGACCGAAGGTATTCAGCCCAACATCATCCAACACATAGGCGAAGTGATCCGGCACCTCAGGGCTACGAGCGGAATGACAATCATCCTAGTGGAGCAATACTTTGACTTTGCCTATGACCTTGCCGACAGATTTATCGCGTTGCGACGTGGAGAAGTCTTGATCAACGGCACAAGGGTAGACGTGACACGCGATAAGTTGTTGCAGGCCGTAACCGTCTAGCGCTGATACCTGAAAATTGTTTCGGGATTGAAGAATGAAACCCAAAATTTGGCTTAATAAAAGCTCGGGGTATGGTTTGATCCTCTGAAAACGTTCAATTGATACAGTATTTTGTTCGGAAATCCCGTTGTTCGGTGTCTCCTGCCTAAAAGGGCAAATTTTTTTATCAGATGACGGACTTCACTTCGTGCTGAGGTTCGACGTGGAAGCTCCTCCAACTTGCACCGCAATATAGGTAGTGACGGCTTTCTAGACGCACCTATATTGTGGAAGGATTTTGAGTCGCAAATGGCAAAACCTGTACGCCGAAGAATTTCCGCATGATTGAAAATCAATACTTTAGGTGTCTCTAAATGGTAAATCAATGTGTCGCCTTACAGTCTTTGTAAGGCGACACATAGTTCTGCCACCAGCGACAGAACCTTGCCATTTCGCCTTAATTCCTTCATCCAGCACCTAAGCCGATTTCACTGATCCTGACTTCCTTTTTGAAAAATAAGGGCTGATTTGCAGATCAGACGCCGAAGGCGCCTGTTCCTGCTGATCTGCCACGTGGCGAACGCGGATGGGGGCGAGGCAATGCTATTCGACAATAGTGGTGCGGCCCGCAGGTGCAGCCGAGGACACGGTTTTGTCTAATAGGGTTGCCCGAGGGGGAAGGCAGCGTCTTACCCCTGATGGCCGGGGGCGTTTGGCTTGTCCAAATCCCGCTGGCCCAAAGCCAATCCGGCTATTGCGAGATGGTGGATACCTGAAGCAGATAAAACTGCGAAACCCAGACACGCAGCACTACCGTTGCTACATCACTGAAGAGAGTATTCAGACGTTTGAAGAGTCCTACGTAACGCTGGGCCAAATGGCAGAGCAGTTTGAGATCGCCGCGATCCATTTGGGTCCGGCACTGGATCGTAGAGAAGTTGAGACAATCCCCTGCGAGGCTGGGTTTGTTCGTGCCTACCCGAACGAGACACGAGATGTGGTTCGGGAACTGATGATTGGGGGGGGCAAAACGTCAATCTAAACTGACTGGTTGAGTCAACAAAAGCTGGTAGCGGAGCTAAGTTGATGCTCCGCCGCTCATGCTCATCAGTAGTAGTGGCGGTCTATCGATTGGGCCAACTACGTTGAATTGCTGTACAGCGAGGTGAAGAAACATGACTAGCAGTCGAAGAAATCTTACTGAACGGCTTCAACCAATATGGGAGGCCGTAGGCAAGCTGGGCTCGAATAGTCCCGCGCTTAATCTAAAGGCCTATCTCGATGAGATGTGGAGCGAAGACAAAACAACTACTGCTTCTTTGGGGACGGGAAAGGGTCTCGCTCGACGAGACGAAAAAATTGCGGAAGATCTTGAGGCCCAATTCAAGATGATTGCGGTCGCCTATGCCACTGGAGAATTGGATGAGATCGACCGCGTAGTTAACTACCTATCGTTCATACGTCGCATGAAAAAGCAGGGCGATTACGAGATTGGACACTGGAGTGATGAGGACCCAGATGGGTGAAGATGCAACTAGAAGTTGGTTCACGTAACACCCGTTCAGCAATGTCCAATGGCTTTTATCTAAGGCCTTCCCTCCGAGAACTCAAAACCTGACATTTAGGCGGGACGCGGCGAATGACTCGAAGGAGCCCGAAGTGTTGGATGCTGCACGTCGCCGGAAGTAGTGAGATGCGCTCAAAGCTGCCGTTGCTCAATCTCACTGCTGTTAATGACGCCTTGCAACAGACCATCAATATGGTGGTGAGATTCAATTACTTATCCAATAGGCTATCTTTTTCTTGACGCACCCTTCCGAATTCAATTACTTAGCTATATGGAAAACCATTTGAGCAATGTCTTTTCGGCCCTTGCCGATCCGACCCGTCGCGCGGTTATCGAGCGCCTTATCACCGGCCCCGCCCCGGTTTCAGAACTGCACGCACCCCACGACATGGCTTTGCCATCGTTCTTGAAGCATCTGAGCAAGCTCGAATCTGCTGGGATAATCCGGTCCGAAAAGATCGGCCGTGTTCGAACAGTACATATGGAAGCTGCCCCGATTGCGGAGGCCGAACACTGGCTGCATCGCCAGCACAGTATCTGGAGAGGCCGACTGGATCGCCTATCCGCCCTTGCCGAGCAACTTGAGAAGGAAGGCGATGATGGCTGACTTTGAAACCCTGATTTTGGAACGCGACATCGCCTGTTCCCCCGAACGTCTTTTTCAAGTGATTACCGACCGTGCCTCCCGACAGAAGTGGAGCGCACCAAATGACGACAGTGTGGTAATCATTGACGAATATGATTGTCGCGCCGGAGGTCAAGAAAAGACCCGCTGCGGCCCCAAAGAAGCGCCCGAGTTCAACACTATCGGTTTGTTTCACGTTGTCACACCTGATTTCTTGTCATTCACAGAAACACTTGTTGTCGCTGGGCAGACAGTGTCGATCTCGCTTTGCAGCCACGAAATATCGAAGAGCAAGACAGGCAGCGCGCTGCGAGTCACTCTGCAAATCGCCAGCCTTGCAGGTTCTGATCTCTTCAGAGACTACAACAATGGCTGGTCTGCGGCGCTCGATAACCTCGCTGCGCTTGCTTCCGGCTCAGATCAGTCCTGACCGACCTCCCAGCCGTTGGTCCGTCTCGGTGGTTCACGAGGTTGGAATGCGTGCATTGTGGTCATTTGCGACAACGCGGCGCAGGTCCTCTTTGTCCGCGAGGCAGCCTTTTGTACTCGTTCCACTGAATGGCCACTCCTCAACCAGAGATCGCTTCACATAAAACCGCTACTGCGATGTTCCTGGTTTGTTATGGCGCTGCAATTCGTGCATTGGTTGCGAAACCAGCCATTTGTGGTGCCGAACCGCTACGACCGCAATGCGGACATGGCGTGAATTCACGTCGCGGACCCCAACTTCTGCAGTCTGCGCATCGCGACCTCGATCTCCTGCACCAAGATCGGGAAGCTGACGTTCTCCGCAGGAGCAAATTTGAGGGTCTTTCTATCGCAGAGCGGTCATTTAACCTCCCAGCTGTTCACAAAGCGAACCGCCGCTCACCAAATTGCTACGGATCATACCCATCATTGGCAAAAGGGGGTGGGTCGACCTAAGTCGGCCAAATACTCATTGCGTAGTATATAATTGATGAAAGAATGCACCGACCGGTAGGTTTGCACGATCCAGTGGCAGAGCACGGCCTTCGAGCATAAGTTTCGAAGCTTCTTGAGCCAATCGGTTTTCATAATGCGCGGAGGCGCAAGGGGGGAGTTTTGACTAAAGTTCTGTTGGTTGAAGACAATGAAATGAACAGCGATATGCTGTCGCGCCGGTTGGAACGCAAAGGTTTTCACGTTGTCGTTGCGAAGGACGGGCTGGAAGGCGTGTCAATGGCTGGAGAAGAACGTCCAGACATCATTTTGATGGATATGAGCCTGCCTGAGATTGATGGATGGGAGGCTACGCGACGTATCAAGGCGGCGCCCGAGACGGCGTCGATTCCGGTGGTGGCCCTGACCGCGCACGCGATGGCCAGTGATCGGGAAAAGGCGCTAGAAGCAGGTTGCGACGACTTCGATACCAAACCGGTTGAGTTGAGCCGTTTGCTGGACAAGATGGGGAACCTTCTGCCTACGACCTGAGGAAGAACCACTCAATCCGCCGCCTTTTTGCGTTGGGTGACATAGTAGGTTCTAATCTGACCCTTGCCTTTCACCCTTGTTTCGACAGGTTCAGAGATGTCAAAGCGATGTTCGACCCGTCTGGCGGTAGCCTCAGAAACTTGCACCCGGCCCGGCGCCCCCGTTGACTCAAGGCGGCTGGCAAAATTAACAGTGTCCCCCCAGACATCGTAAAGGAAACGGTGCGATCCGATGATACCAGCAACCACCGGCCCGGTATGCACGCCGACCCTGATATGCATCGGGTGGTCCGTTTCAAGGTTCAGCGCCTCGACCTGATCGAGCATCCGAAGCGCCATCTCGACGATCACTTCGGCATGATCTGCGCGACCATCCGGCACCCCGGCGGCAACCATATAAGCGTCGCCAATCGTCTTTATCTTTTCAACGCTAAGTTCCTTCGCCGTTTTGTCGAACCCCGAGAAAATCCGGTTCAGATAGGAAACCACCTGTGCCGGGGCGAGCCTGGCTGACATCTCAGTGAAGCCGACGATATCGGAAAAGAGCACGGTGACGTCGTTGTGGCGGTCGGCAATTGTAGCCTCGCCGTCATTAAGGCGCGTCACGATCTGTTGCGGCAGGATACTGAGCAAAAGGTCTTTGTACTTTTGCTTTTCCGCCTCCATGATCTCAAGGTACTGGCGTTCGCGCTTTCGCCAGCGGTTTTTTTCCAGCGCCGCGCTGATCCGGGCTTGTAACAGGATCGGGTTGAAGGGTTTGGGCAGGTAATCCTCGGCACCGGCCTCGATGCAGCGCGCGACGCTTTCGATCTCATCAAGAGCAGAAATCATAATGACGGGGATATCATGAAGGGCGTCATCCTGTTTCAACCGGGCCAGGACCTCGAAACCGTTGATATCCGGCATCATCAGATCAAGCAGAACCAGATCGAACGGTTGGCGGGACAACTTATCCAGAGCAGAATAGCCGCCGTCGGCAGTCCAAACGCGATGCCCGTCCCGTTTTAACCGGCGGGCGAGCAAGTCCCGGTTGGCCTCGGCATCATCGACGACAAGGATGTCGCCGGTTGATCCAGATGCATCGGCGATTGAAGGCAGGGGCTGCATGCTCTTGACCAGATTGGCAAACATCGCGGCCGTTTCGCGCGGTGTGTCAGAGATTTTGTGGCCATCACCGAACGATCCCGAGAGTGTGTCGATACGTTGCAGCAAGGTGTCGGTGTGATCCAAAAGCCCAAGCAAGTCCGGCTCAAGATGTTCTGCATTCAGGTCCTCCAGATCCTCCAGCATCATCTCGCTGTAGCCTTTGATAGCATTCATCGGGGTACGCAGATCGTGACGAAGCCGCTTCACGCCCTCATCACCGCTGACTGTCAGCTTAATCGCCATCTCAGGATGCAGAAGCTGATCCACCAAGGCACTCAGTTCCGTAGTCGCCTGAGAAATCCGGTCTAGATCTGAAGTGACTTCATCCAGGTTCAGCCGTCTGGATTCGCTTTGAAGCAACTCGCAAAACCCAACGATGGCGCTGATCGGAGAGATGAGGTTTTGACGCAAATTGGCCAGCCATACGGCCTGTGCTTTTTGTGCTTCGTCTTCTGGGCCGCCATTCACAACTTATGTTTCCTCTGCAGAGGCAGGCCGGTGTTTGATCAGAATGTCGTTTAACTGATTGAGAATGGTTTCAATTTCATCCCCGTCCTTGCTGATAAGCGTCTCGACCGAGCCGCTCAGTCGCGCGCGGTCATCGTTTGACAGAGTCTTAGCGGTGACAACGATGACAGGTATGTCTTTCCAGTCCGGGTTCTTCCTCATCCCCGCCAGAAATTCAAACCCGTCCATCTCGGGCATCATGAGATCCAGCAAAATGACGTCCGGTACGGATGTAGAAAGATGTTTAAGGGCGTCCAGCCCGTTGACGGCCTGCTCGATCTGCCAGCCTTCTTTGCCCAGAACGCGGCTGATCATTTCACGCGTTGCAGCCTCGTCTTCCACGACAAGGGCTCGGGGCGCCGGCAGGGGGGGACAATGGTCTTTCAGCGCGTTCAGAAGTGCGACCGTGTCGATGGGTTTGCCCAGATATTCACTGGCACCCAGCGACAATCCTCGAGTGCGGTCTTCTGCGAATGTCAGCATGATAACCGGGATGTCTGCCAGATCCGGGTCGTTTTTTAGCTTTGACAATACCGCCCAACCGTCAATCTCGGGCATGAACACGTCCAGCGTGATGGCGTCAGGCCTGAATTTGCGCGCCAATTCCAAAGCCTCGTCACCCTTGGCCGAAGCAAGAACGCGGTATCCTTCCCTGCGCAGCCGTCGCCCCAAAAGGTCATGTACCGTCGGGTCGTCATCGACCAGTAGAACCAATGGGGCGTCTGAAGCGCCGCCCTGATCGTCCCCCGAATACCCTTTTTCCCGCAGCAGGTCTGTAGACGGATCTGTGCAGATACTCGGAAGACGAATGGTGAAGGTTGAACCTTCGCCGAGAGTACTGGCGCAGTGAATGTCACCCCCCAGCTGTTCACAGAAGACCTTGGTGATCGACAGCCCCAGACCGGTACCACCATAGTTGCGGGTAGTGGAGGAATCCGCCTGAGTGAACGCCTCGAAAACTTTGTCGACTTGTTCGGGCGACATGCCGATGCCTTGATCGGCGACTGAAAATTCCAGCTGATCCTGTTTCTTCGATCGTAGAACGGACAGCGTGATTGTCGCGTTCTCGGTGAACTTGCAGGCGTTGGACAAAAGGTTGAGCAATGCTTGCCTCACCTTGGTCAGATCGCAAACCATATCCCCGATGTTCTCGGCGCACACAATCTTCAGTGTATTGTTGTTTTTTTCGGCCAGCGGTCGCACCGTTGTTCCGACATCTTTGATCACTTGAAGAACATCGAAGGCTTCCAGATTGAACTCCATCTTTCCGGCTTCGATTTTGGACAAATCCAGAATGTCGTTAATCAGGGAAAGCAAGTGCTTCCCGGCAGATTGAATCTTCCGGAGATCGCTCAGGTTTGCCTCGTCATTCTGGTCGATGGATTCCTCGAGCATCAGTTCGCTGTATCCAATGATCGCATTCAGCGGTGTGCGAAGCTCGTGGCTCATGTTGGCGAGGAATGTGCTTTTGGTTTTGTTGGCCGTTTCCGCGATATCCTTCGCTACGCGCAGCTCGCTTTCAACTTGTTTCTGAGTGGTAATATCGCGGCCGTAAATATTCGCATAACCGCCTTCCGGAACCGGCCACAGCAACAGGGCATAGATCAGACCACCTGCCTCGTACTCGAAATCCTGCCGTTGATCTTCGCGCAAACCTTTGGCAACACGTTTGCGCCAACCTGTTCCCACACGGTCGCCTACCTTCAGCTGCAGCGCTTTGATCAAGGGCGCGCTTGCCCTGTTGCCATAGACAAGCTTGCCCTGATCGGTGATGCGCAGAACCGGGTTGGGATTCTCTTCGGGAATACGCGCCAGTTCGCGCATCCGCTTTTCTGCCTGCTTAAGCTGCGTCACGTCCCGCCCGTAGAGGTTGACGTGCCGGGCGTCCGGCACCGGCCAGAGCAGTAATGCGTAGACCATGCCGTCGGCGTGACATTCAAAGTCCTGTCGCTTGTCTTCCTGCAGTCCCTTCCTAACGCGGACCAACCAGTCCTCGGTGACATCCGCCCCGACTTTCAGGCCCAACGCATCCAGCATGGGATCGCTGGCCTTGTTCGCAAAAAGCAGCTTTCCGTCACTGCTGATACACATCACCGGATTGGGGTTTTCCTCGGGGATCTGGGCAAGCTCGGCGTTGCGTGCTTCGACCTTCTTCAGTTCAGTGACATCGCTGTAGATCGCGACTGTTCCGTTATCGCCGGTCTTGCGCTCGCTGATCTTGATCCACCCGCCAGATGTCCGGCTTTGCATCTGGGTGCCTTCCGGATTGTCGTGGCGTTTCAGCCGTTGCGCCAACCATTCTTCTTCACGTCCGACCGCATCTGTGATCACGTTGAGCGACAGCGCTTTTCGAACGACCTGTTCGAACGTCATCCCCGGTTTCACCAGATCTTCGTGCCCCGGATACAGCATCTTCCGATACGTCTCGTTCGCCAGAACCAAACGATCATCGGAATCGTAAAGGGCAAAGCCCTCGGGGATCGTGTCTATGGCATCGACGATCCGGTCCAGCGCGTGTTTCGCTCCATCCGGTTTTGGAACTCGGTGATCGTCGGATTGGTTCATTCTGCGCTCTCCATTTGGCGAGACCGGCAAGTCAGTAAATCACTGTTTTCAGTTGAATTGAAATGCGGGATCAAAACAAGGCTGTTTTGGCTCGTCTGTGTGTGCCTTTGGATTGATGTTGACAGAGCCGCTATTCTGCCGGGCCCCGTGAGACCAATGGAAATCGCCGAACGGCGGGCTTGGTCGTTCCAACTTTTGCGCACCGCGGCGCGGCGAAAACCATGGAATCGGCAGGATTGGGCCGCGTTCACCGGTTCAAGCCTGCCGCGCGCAAACCTTGTTTATAGCGCTCGTGATCTTCCGATCGCGCGAAGGGGTGTGTGCGTTCTGCCAACTGGAGCGAGGCGCCGGGATTCAGGCGCTTTAGGTCGAGAACAGCCTGCCTCGCCTCATCCAGCTTGCCGCAAAGGGCATTGTTCACGGCAAGATCAAGATAAGAGCTGCTGCGGTTTGGCTGGGCCCGGATTGACGCCTCGGCCCACTCGATCGCTTCTTCGTGCTGGCCAGCCACAAACCCACAGAGTGAGCGAATGGAGTACCACAAAGCCATAAAAGGATCGCGCGGGCTGAGCCTAATCGCGGTCATGATGTTATCGAGCGCTTCCTTGCCGTCGCCCAGATAAACCTGAGCTCTGGCAAGCAAAGCATAGGCATGGGGGTCGTTGGGGTTTAGGTCTATAGCGTCCCGCAACTTCCTTACGGCGTCCTGATGATGGCCTGAAAACAAATCCGCCGCACCAAGTAAGGCCATGGCATAGGCGTCGCGGCCGTTCATCGAAACCGCCCGTTGCGCCAAACTTACCGCCTCGGCCTTGGAAGTGTCAGGATCATCACTCCAGCCGTTCACGCATTGCATCAGATGCGTAAATGACAAATCCGCCAGCCCGAATGAGCTTTGCGGGTCCAACTCGACGGCTTTCATGAGCAGGTTCTGGGCTTCGTCTACGTCTGCTTTTGTGAACTGCGAGATATGCCAATGGGCGCGCGCAGACAATTCCCAGGCATCCATCCGTGGGACCACCTTGCGCCGTGCGCGTTGCATTTCAGCAGCCAGGTATTCAGGTGCAACAGCGCCTACAATTTTCTGCGTGATCTCGTCCTGCAGATCGAAGATGTCTTCGATTACGCCGTCAAATCGTTCGGTCCAGACGTAGTGGTTTGCAGTCGCGTCGATCAGTTGCACCGAAACACGAACCCTGTTGCCGACCCTTCGAACGCTGCCCTTAAGAACGTATTGCACGCCCAGATCGCGAGCAATTTGCTCCGTCCCGATGACGCGGCCCCGGTAGGAAAAGCTCGTATTTCGAGAGATCACGAAGAACCAGTGAAACCGGGACAGCGCGGAAATCACATCTTCGGCGATACCTTCGGCAAAAAAGGTCTGATCCGCGTTTTGGGACACGTTGTCAAAGGCCAAAACCGCAATCGAAGGTCGTTCCGGCACCTCCAAAAGGTAGCTCTGGATGGCTGATGCAGACATTCCCCAACCATAGGCGACCAAAGGCTCTGCGATGTTTTTTAGTTTCTGAGAACCGAGACAGGTGAAGTGATCTGAAAGCCTGGCATCAAGGCTGCGCCGCGCAGTTTCGGATATCACCAGTGATCCGGGTTCGGCCAGATCTTGAAGACGTGCGGCAACGTTGACGCCGTCACCATAAACATCTTCATCAGCAAAACTGACATCTCCGCTGTGCAATCCCATCCTCAACTTGAACTGAGGACTATCGGTCAGTTCGTTTTGGATAGCGATCGCGCACTTGATCCCACTGACTACGCTGGGAAATTCAACCAACCAGCCGTCCCCCATGCTTTTTACCACTCTGCCTTCATACTTACGAGCGGCTGGAGTAAGAATGTCGTTTCGAAAAAGGCGCAGGGCGGTTAATGTGGCAGCTTCATCCTCCCCCATGAGTGTGGAGTAGTTTGCCACATCCGCAGCCAGAATAGCGGTCAGCCGTCGTTCAGAGGCATTCGACATGGATAAAGCATAGCCGACGGCGGGCGAATGGGAAACTTCAGTAATTTTGGGTAAAACGTTAATGCCTCCGCTCCAGTTTCGGCTGCGAACGCCAAGGGTTCGATGACAGCGGCTGAAGACCGGGACCACTTCGCGCAACCGACCATATTTGTTGTTTAAGTATGTTTTCATCTATGGTGAGCGCACGCGATCTTTGGACCGGGGGGGGCTGCCAAATGACAACGCACACAGGTTACCTGCTGATTGCCGACATTACCGGCTACACTCAGTTTCTGACATCTTCGGAAATGGACCATGCCAATCCCATTCTGCAATCCCTTCTTAGCGTTTTGCTCGAGCAGGTCGGAGATCCGCTGCACTTCTGGAAAACCGAAGGCGATGCCGTTCTGGCCTATTCGACACGACAAGATTTCCCGTCAGGAGAGACATTTCTGACCATTTGCGAAAATCTCTACAACGCGTTCACCCTCAGACGGCAGGATATAATCGCCAACACGACATGTCCGTGTCGGGCATGCGCCAATGTCGGCGGTCTGGACCTCAAGATCATCGCCCATCACGGTCAGTTCGATGAAATGCAACTGGGGCCAGCCAAAGACATCTCCGGCGCCGATGTCATTCTTGTTCACAGATTGACCAAGACGGATGTGGCCGAGCGCACGGGCATTCGCAGCTATGCCCTGTTTAGCGAAGCGGCCGCAAAAGCCATGGATATTGGCGACATAATGGAGCCGTTTTCCCAGGATATAGAACATTTTGGTGAAGTCGGAATGAAGGTCTACGATCTGGCCAAATCATGGGAAAAGATGCGCGCTGATCGCCCGCGCGATTTTCTCGAAGAAGAAGATGGCGTGTGGACCCTGCGCTACCATTTCGATTCGCCCATAGGCCTCGTGTGGGAGGCCCTCGTTGCTCCTGAACACAAGCTGAAATGGATGAACAGCGTCAGCGACATCAAGATGGAGAACCCTTTGGGACGTCTTGGCCCGGGGTCAGGCTATCATTGCGCGCATGAAATGGCCCAGTTCTTTTATCGGGTCACGGATTGGGAACCCTTTGAGTATTTCTCCACCCGCATTCTGGACCCTGCGCGCCCCGATGTTAGCTTTCCCGAGACCTACCATCTGACGGAAACAGATACGGGTACCGAACTGCGCTACACAATGGGTATGGCAACTGATGGAGACGGTGCGCGTTCGGAAATTTCCGAACAGGAATGTTCCGCGTTTTTAGCGGATTTCTGGGCAGTGTCTTTTGCGGATATGAATGACCAACTCAGCCATTCCAAATAGCGTCGTGCGGCTTAACGTCGGGCTACAGATCTGACTGGTAGATGATCCCAGCGCTGCCTGATCAAAAGAGTAGGCTATGAAAAGCTTCACTCCATCAGTTGCGCTGAGCAAACAGTGGTGACGTCATCGCGGCACGCAAGCCAAGTTCGGTGGATGCGACCTGCCAGCACAAATCAGTAGATTTAACCGTTAAGCCATCGCCGACACTCTATGCGTCGAAGTTCCAGATGTCGCGCTGTACCTTCCAGCCGTCGTCGCCTTTTCGGAAGTAGAGAACGTACTTCCCAGCAAGTTTTTGCCCTCCCATCGAGCCCGTCAGGGTTCCCATAGTAACGGCACAATCTCCGCCGACATGGGCATCGGTCAGATTGGCCACAACATTACTCAGGCCGCCGTCAATAGCTGCCTGCCAATATTCCCGAATGGCTGTATGACCTGTCATTATCGGCGCACCCGGCGGCATGGCCGCGCCATCTTCAGCATAGGGTGCTGTCGCCTTACCTGCGTCCTTTGAATTGATCCCCTCGATGATAGCCGCGTCGAGTGCTTTTACAGTATCAATATCCGACATTGTTTACTCCCGAGTTTTTACTGGTGCCCTCAGGTTATCACAGGAGATCGGGTTGACGTTCATCTCTGGTGTTCAACCTTCGACGCCGCATCGCCGCAAGTCTGGACCGAGGCCTTAGTGACTATCTCTTGTCCTCAGTTGGGAGAGCATTGGGCAGGATATGTTTCCGCTATCGCAGTTAGCAGTAAGTTCATTCAACGCCGCTTCCAGAACTGTTAACTCCTTGATCTTACGACGCACATTGGAGACATGACGCTCTGCCATCTCCTTCACGGTTTGGCAGTCTGCACCACTGCTTTCTGACAGGTCGAGCAGCGTCTTCGCGTCTGCAAGTGGGAATCCTAAATCCCGGCACTTTCTCAAAAAACGCAACCTTCCAACATCACGTTGTGAGTAGAGACGGCGATTGTTGGAGGCGCGCTCGGGTTTGGGCACAATTCCTTCGCGTTCATAATAGCGGATGGTTTCAATACCTACTCCACTTTGCCGGGAAGCCTCTCCAATCGCAATCATATGAAATTGTCCTGCTTGATCCTGTAGTGGCTACAGGATTTATACACCGCTTGGGTCATCACTGCAAAGCCGTGCCGTGAAGACCAGTGGAGAAGAAGAATGCAGAAATACCTTGGCCTCAGTTATTTAGGATCGGTTTCAGCGCTTGGCGTGGCGACCTGCTGTGTTCTACCCATGGCCATGATGTTGCTCGGGTTGGGCGGCAGTTGGCTGGCAATATTCGGGAATATTGCGGCAGCAAGTTTTTATGTACTGACAATATCGACTGCGCTGGTCGCGTTGTCCTGATCGGTATCGCATCGACGCAGATCAATTGGGCGGCTGAAATGGTGGCTTGCCGGAAGCACAGCAATGACCGGACTGGCATGGGTCATCGTGTTCAATGAGGCTCGGATCAACGACTATCTGATTATGCAGATGTGAGATTATGACGGATCAAAACGTGGTGCTTGAAAGCACATTGACGTGTCCCAAATGCGGACATGCCGAGACCGAGGAAATGCCGACAAACGCCTGCCAGTGGTTCTATAAGTGCAAAGCGTGCGAGACAGTATTGAAACCGCTCGAGGGCGACTGTTGCGTATACTGCTCCTATGCCACCGTTCCGTGCCCGCCAATTCAGACGGGCGATAGTTGTTGCGGTTGAGTTAAGGGGCAGGTTTGTTGCGCGATGAGTGAGTTCATCAGCTTCAAAATCTCGCACCGGAGGCGAACGTCCGAATTGCGGGCTGCACTGGCAAAATCTATTTGCACGTTCAGTGTCAAATATGGGCCAACATTGATTATCCATTCTTCAGCGATGACCAAGATGCTGCGCCGTCTTGGACGGCAGGTGCGAGTCTGAAGAAGATGACAGAATACCAACAACTAATGCCCATCTGGCGTCATTTCCGGGCATTCAGTTCCTGTGCCTGAACTACGTTGCTCGGAACAAATTCGTTGTCTACCATATGTATTGACGCGCGAAATTGGGATCTTTGTGACTATGTCTATTCAGTCAGGCTATCTGCTCATCGCCGATATCACCGGTTACACTGGATACTTGACCCGGTCAGAGTTGGAACACGCCAACCCGATCATCCATTCTTTGCTGGAAGCAATTGTGATGGAATTGAAGGACCCAATGAAGTTGCGGGGCCTCGAGGGTGACGCCGTTCTCGCTTATTCGAGTGGGCCATTCCCTTCTGGCGAAACTTTCCTCAATATATGTGAAAGCCTTTATCGGGCGTTCGCCGAACGTCGACGGAACATTGTGCAAAACACGACTTGCCCCTGCAACGCGTGCCGCAACGTAGCCGATCTCGATCTAAAGATCCTTGCGCATCACGGAAAATTTGAAGAACTATCGATCGGACCGATGAAGGACATTTCCGGTGCTGACGTCATACTCGTGCATCGTATGGCGAAGACTGATGTGAAGGAGGATACTGGTATCCTCAGCTACGCCCTGTTCTCAGAAGACGCGTTCCGGGCAATGGGCATCGAGTCTGACCTCATGCAATACAGCGCTCAGTTCGAGCACTTTGGCGACGTGCCGATGCGGGTCTACGACCTTGCTGCGGCCTGGGAACGATACCGGGAAGTCGCCGGACCCGTCCGCGTTACCGACGAGGATGCCGTGTTCACAACCCGGCACACAATAGACGCGCCACCGGTAGTGGTTTGGGAAATGCTCACAGAGCCGCGGCTCAAGATGCGCTGGATGATGTTGAAAGACGCCTATCGGGAAGGGGATGCATCGCGCACTTCGGTCGGCGTTCGTTTGCACTGCATTCATGAAGCCGCTCACTTTCAGATGCTGATCGTCGACTGGCATCCATTCGATTACGTGACTGATATTCTACACAATTCGTCTATTGAGGGTCTTACTAATTTTGAGACCTATGAGTTAGTCCCTGTAGATGAAGGCACCGAGATCGTGTTTCGAATGGGGCGGCTTACTGATGCCGAGGGAACACATCATCCCGAGGAGGAAACAGCGGTGATCGAATTATTCGAGAATTTTTATCCAGTGGCTTTCGGTATTCTCGACGAGATGGCATTGGAGGCTCGTCAAAAGAGTCAGGAACAGTAAAGATGGGTATTTAGAGGCGACACTGCCGCTAAATGAGCTGAGGGCATCACACGATGCATCGAAGTAGGTGGGACCTTTACGATCGGGGTTGTTCGCTTCAAATCAGAATGGGCTTGGAGCTTTTTAGATGGCCGCAATGGCTTTCACGCGAACCTCGCGGTATTGAGCAGCCACTTCTGCTTTGTTAGTCAGATCGTTATTTCGAGTTGCCTTCGGCTTTGCTCCTGCAGCGAATGGCGGCAACGCGGGCTGCGGTAGCAGCATTGCGACCTGCCGCTGGATGTCGGCAGTGAGCCGTACTAACCATAAACAATGGCGGTAATACGCCCGTTCGTGCGTCGCGCAGTATCAGTCGCTTTGGGCTCTCTTCCAACCTTCTTTGCATGCAGGATCAATGGCCGCTAGCAGGTAATGGAAAACAGTGTCGATACCATCGAGGTGGGGCTCAATGGATTGAGTTTCGTCGAATGCTACAAACTTCACATCGATCAGCATTGGGTGATCTAAACCGGACGGCCTGCGCCCAAGCGACACGACTTCACACACAGTTTCTTCGCCCAGCAATGCCGCAAGTACCGATGAACCCACCATCCCCGTCGCACCGGTCAGCAGGACACGTCCAAGTGGTCGAGATGTCTTGTCAGGCAGACTGGGCACGGCGCTCTGCCTCGGCTTTCAAGCCGCGATTGAAAGCTTGGTAACCTTCGACATACATTTTTGCCAAGCGCCCGCCCATCAGGAATGTGATGCCCCCCATGATTTCATCGGATTGTACGAAGCGGGTTTTGCCACCCACCAACGGCTCAACACAAAAGTGGTGGTTATCGCGAATGCCACCCGGCCCCTTTTCAGCCCAGAAAAACTCCGTCCCCTCCACGACCGAGATCGTGTGATCCAAGGTGGTCAGTTTCTCCTTTGATGAATCAAGCTGAAAGTCGACGGTAATTGTCGATCCATCCTTGATTTCTCCCTTGATACCCACAAGGAACACAGCCCAGTCCTTGTAGTTTGCCGTGTCGGTCAGAACCGCCCAGACCAAGTCCGCCGGCGCATCGATTAAAATGTCTGTGTGGATTTTGTGATGTGAGAGGTTCACTTTTTCCGATGATCCGGTTTCCATGACTGTCCTTCCGTTGCGGTCTCAAGCGTTCTGTGGCGAGACGCGATCCCCGCCCTGAATTGTGATCCGCCCAAAACGATCCCGCCTGCGCTTGGATCGAAAAAGGTAGGTCGAGATGATGATGTAATTGACGCATTCCTGGACGAAGTTCCGGTAGCGATCCGGATTTTCCAACATGTCAAAGGTTTGCACAGCGCACATGGTGGCGAGCGCGGTGAACATGACCAGCATGGCAATTGGAGTGAATTTCCAGCGCAGGACGTAACCGGCCAGAAACGTGGCACCGGATGCGGTGATCAGGACCCAGTGGAGGGTTTGCATGCCCAGTGGGAACGTTGCGTTTTGCAATGGCATGAGCGGAGCCAGCCCGGTGAAGTATTCAAAAAACCCGAGAAAACCCCAGCCCAGCATGATACCCGAGGCGAGTACGATCAGATACTCGAACCCCTGCGAGAAGCGATCCATGAACCTGTTCATCCCCATCCCTCAGATCGCAAATGTCTGGCCGGTCATCTCTTCCGAGAGACGCCACAAACGTTTGGCCAAATCGTGGTCTTCGCAAATTGGATTGCGGATCGCGACTCCAGTCTTCCCGCTCATCTCTTCTGGGCCAGTAGGCCCGTAGTATTCGCCGCCTTTGACTTGATCCGACAAAGCGGCGGACAGAGACGGCTTCGCAGCGTCTTCATTGGAGTGCAGAAGTTGTTCGACTTGTGCCTTCATCACAGCGCGCGTTGCTTCGTCCAAATCGTTGAACAGACCGGAGTCTGATCCGCCCGGATGCACAGTCAGCGACTTCAGTAGCTTGCCCGAAGCCTTAAGGCGACGGTCCAGTTCGTCGCCGAACAATAGGCAGGCGAGCTTTGATTGACCGTAAGCAACGCCGCCATCTTGGTCACATGTCAGATCGTCAAAGTGAATGTTCGCATTCTTGTGGGCAATACTGGAGAGTGAGACGATCCGCGATGCGGGGTCGTCCGGGAACATGTCGATCAGAAGCGCAGTCAGCAGGAAGTGGCCCAAGTGGTTGGTTGCGAACTGCAACCCGACGCCATGTGCATTCGTTTGAGCGGAGCACAGCAAGATACCCGCGTTGTTTATCAGCACATCCAGCTTGGAGTACCTATTGCGGAATGCATCGGCGAACGCACGAACAGAAGTCACATCGCTCAGGTCCAGCACGAGAATGTCGAGTGATGCAGAAGGGATCCGCGCGAGAACGTTTACTTTGGCGGCTTCGGCTTTTTCAAGGCTGCGGCACGCCATGACGACGTGGAAACCTGCTTCGGACATCCCGACCGTTGTTTCAAACCCGATGCCATTGTTTGCACCGGTGACGATCGCGACTTTTTCAGATTGTTTGGGCATCTCGCATCCTGACAAGCTGACATATTATGGGTGATTGTCAATATTGACACAAGGCATCTATTTGTCAATATGTAAATCATGAAAGAACGCCACGACTACATCCTCGAAGCCGCGAAACGGCTTTTTCTTCGCTACGGCGTGAAGCGCACGGGCATGAACGATATCGCCAAAGAAGCGGGGATTTCACGGCAAACGCTCTACAAGGCATTCGCGAACAAGGATGAGGTGTTACGGGCCACGATCCGTTCGCTGGCAGACAGGGTCGTTCTTGATATCGAGAGCGATCTTGGAAAAGCTGATGGCCTTGGTGCGCAACTTGATGTGGTCTTCAAATACGCCGTCATCGAGCATTATGACTTCTTGCAGTCATCGCCCAACGCCGAGGACATCATCGCTGGCGTTACCTCGACAAGTCAGAAAGAGTTGGAGGCCGGCGCAAAACGAAACACCGAGATCATCATACGTGTCCTGAAGCCGTATTCAGGTGCGATTGAAAGCTGCGATCTGACTGTTGAGCAGTACGCAGACTTCATTCAGCGCTCCTCAACAGCGGCCAAGTACAGCGCAAAGAGTAAAAAACACTTACTCGAATTATTGTCCGCTTTGCGAGTGTCGGCGTTGAAAGTCACCGACAGCTTTTAGACCAGCTCGGCCCATAACGGATTGTCAGCAGCCTTTAGCATTACTGCGGTCGCATCCGCAAAGTCGCCATTCGCTGCGATGGCAAAAAGCAAAGCTAAACGTCACCGATAATCCGGCAGGACGGAAACCGGCTTCACTTCACTACGCCGAAACACGCCAGGTGCGCCTGGCTCGTTCCATCGAAATAAAGTGATGTGCCAAAGACCCGGACGCCTTCGTGAAGGGTCAATCAATCCGATATGCCCATCTGTTCTGAACCGATCAGCAGCGAGCCATGAGGACGGTTCTCCGCCCGCAGCTAGGAGTTTGCGCCAGGGTTGACTGGCGAGCGCATAAATATTTGCGGCTTCGGGTCTGCGCAGATCGAACAACGCACATCGTTCCACCTCGAAGGTCAGCACAACCCGCGGGCGATCATCCTTCCTGACGTCCTGACCAATAGCGACTTTTGCGCTTTCGACATCAGGGCTCAGATACAAAGCGTCCTGCCCCCGGCGATTGAACCGGGCCGGTGGGCGATCCGGTGCGCCGCGCATGAGGTGAACGTCTGGGTCATCGGCCCAAACAATCTTTACGAATTCTCCTGAAACTTCTGTCAGCATAACCGGTGGCACTGATCGTTTGCGCGTCGCGTTATAGGAAAGACGCAAGGCGGCAGGGGTTTTCCTAGAAAAGAGAAGACTCATGATATCTTGATTGAAATCACTTACTCATGTTTCCTCTCACTGTGTTGCATTTCCAAAGGCCTCTCGCATGACGGCTCCAAAGATCGCCCTCCTTGGCGCAATTCTCGAGTCAAATCGCTTTGCACCCCCGGCTGATTTGTCAGACTTTAAGTCTCTGACATGGCTTTCAGGCGATGCTTTGATGTCTGAAGCCAGATCCGCGACACCAAAGCTGGCAATAGAATTTGCAGCCTTTGTCCGGGCGATGGATGCTACGGGCGACTGGACGCCGGTACCCTGTATCTTGGCAGCCAGCCATCCCGCAGGTCCAGTACGAAAAACCGTGATCGAAGAGATCATAGTGACTTCGGAAGACATGCTTCGCTCAGCTGGCCCTGTTGACGCAGTCTACATCTGCAATCACGGCGCGATGGTGGCTGAACATGACCACGACCCCGACGGTTTGTTGATGTCACGCATTCGGAGAGTTGTCGGACCGGACGTACCTGTCGTTGCGACACTCGATCTGCATGCAAATATCTCACAACGGATGGTCGATGCCTGCGATCTGATCGTCGGCTATCGGACCAATCCTCACGTCGATCAGATAGAACGTGGCGAGGAAGCCGCCTTTTCGCTGCGCCGAGTTTTGGCGTCGGGCGTCCGGCCCCAAACCGCGCATGTCAAACTGCCTCTTGTTCCGGCATCCGTGACCCTGCTAAGTGCCGAGCACCCATATGGCACGCTGATCGACTACGGTCAGCGACGACAAGCCGAAAGTCGAGGCGAGATCGTCAACGTATCAATCTTCGGCAATTTCCTTTTCTCAGACACACCTGACAACGGTTTGAGCATCGTTGTCACCGCGCGTGAAGACGAGAACGCGGCCAAGGCATTGGCGACGGAACTGGCGGACATGGCCTGGTCTTTGAGAACGGATTTTGTCCGGCAACTTTCATCTGTCTCGGACGCGATCTCGATCTCCTCCGAGCGAGCACGTGCACCTGTAATATTCTCCGATGCCGGCGATAACCCTGGCGGCGGCGGCAGTGGCAGGACGACAGAACTGTTAGCCGCTCTTCACGCGGCAAAAGCCGAGGAATGTCTGTTCGGTTCCTTTTGCGATCCGGAACTTGCGAACCAAGCCCACCGTATCGGTGTCGGTGGCAAATTTAGGGCACAATTCAACCGGTCTTGCGATCCGAACGCTTCCTGGGCGCAATGGGATGTGCCTTTTGAGGCGGATGCAGAGGTCTTGGGTCTCCACAATGGCGATGTGGTTGGTGAACTGGGCATGACGGCCGGTCGGAGATTGGCCCCGGGGCCATCCGCCGCGCTACTTATTGGCGGCATCACCGTGGTTGTGATAACCGATCGCACGCAGACTGCCGACCCCGTGTTCTTTCACATGTTCGGACTGGATATTGCGTCGGCCCGGACCGTTGTTGTGAAATCCCGAGGTCATTTTCGGGCCGGTTTCTCCAATTGGTTTGCTCCAAACCAGGTATTTGAGGTCGACACGGGTGGACTTACGTCGCCAGTTCACGACCGCTGGCCGTTTGCGAATTTGCCACGACCGAACTTTCCGATGGACGTCGACACCTCGTGGTCGGCTAAGATGCTGCGCTAGACGGGCTCTGAGTACTTGTCATGCGGCGTCGTCAACTTGACAAATTGCATGAACTGGCGGGCAAGCTGAGAAGGCGGTCGGCCTGATGGTAGAACGAAGCTGGTGTCATAAAAGATGGCGGCGTCAAATGGCCTGACGACAACACCTTCCATCCCCGTCGACAACAATGGGAACGGGTTGATGAGCGTCACGCCCAAACCCTCGCGGACAAGCTCCAGAGCGGCCATGTTCGTTGCCGTTTCGGCGACTTGTTTTGGACGAATTCCGGCGCGCGCAAAGATCTTTTCGGTGATCGCTCGCGTCCCCAGCCTTCGCAGAAACTCGATCAGCGCGACGCCTTCTAGGTCGTGCGGCGTTACCACTCGTTTTTCCGATAGCGGATGGTTGTTCGGCATGGCGCAGACCACCTGACTGCGGCGCCATGGCATTAGGTGAACACCCGTTCGTTGGATCATCGCACTCGTCAAACCAAGGTCATAGCGGAGGTCGAGAATGCCGGCGACCAGCACGTCTGTGGCCTGAATATCCAATTGAAGCTGCTTTCCTTCATTCTTCTTGAGAAAACTGGCGACCCTGGAGATGACAAAGTGATGCGCCAGTGTCGGCGGCACGATCAGGCGCAACGGCTCGTTATCCGGAGTAGCCCATTCTGCGCCCTCGATATCGGCAAGCGTCTCGAAGATTGGGTCCAGTTTTTCGTTGAGGCGCAACGCTTCGTCGGTTGGGTCAATTCGTCCAGACCGGCGGAGAAACAGCGACCGTCCAACTCGGGCCTCGAGTTGCGACAAGGACCGACTTACGGCAGACTGAGAAATCCCGAGACGCCGCGCGGCGCCGATGGTTGTCCCAGTCGTGATCACGGCTCTTAGCGACTCGAACTCGCGCAGTCTGTGTCTGTGTTCCGTCATGCTACATTACTCCCCCGGTACGAGCGGCTGAACATCCAAACTCTTGGATTGGTCTATGCAAAGTCGCATAGCAATAAGTATTGGCAATGATTTTTGCGGTAGCTAGCCTTTTTTAATAGGGCGCGGGATCGGCCAAAGATTCGCCCATTCACAAGCGCCAAACAAACAGGGAGTCTTTTTGATGAGGAAACTCACATCTGCGACAGCCGTCGCCGTCAGCATTTTGGCTTTCGGCGCCGGTGCTGTTTCGGCCGAAAAACTAACGATCGGCCTCGCTTCGGAGCCGACGTCGCTCGATCCGCATTTTCACAACCTGGGTCCGAACAACGCAATGTCCGTGCACATCTTTGACCGGCTGATCGCGCAGGATGAAAATCAGCGCCTATCGCCGGATCTTGCCGTGTCATGGGAGCCGATTGATGAACTAACTTGGGAATTCAAGCTGCGTGAAGGCGTTAAGTTTCACGATGGAAGCGACTTTACGGCAGACGATGTAGTCTGCACCATGGCGCGCGCGCCAGACGTACCGAACTCTCCATCGGGATACGGCACCTATCTAAAGGGTAAGGAAGTCGTCAAGATCGATGACTACACGGTGCACTTCAAAACGACCGCACCTTATCCGTTGATGGGCAATGACATTTCCACGATCCCTGTGATCTCAGAAGTGGGCTGCGAAGCAACGACGGAGGACTTCAACGCGGGTACGGCAGCCATTGGCACAGGGCCGTTCAAGTTCCAAAGTTACACGCCGGGTGAAAGCATCGTACTGGTACGGAACGACGACTACTGGGGTGATGCACCGATCTGGTCCGAGGTGGAATTCCGCCCAATCACGTCCGGTCCGAGCCGTGTCGCATCGCTTCTTGCCGGTGACGTCGACATGATATCGGGCGTTCCGACGACCGATATCACAACACTTCAGGGCAACGATGATATCCAGTTGAGCCAGGGCGTGTCCAACCGAGTGATCTATCTTCACATGGACCAATTCCGCGAGGATTCACCCTTTGTGAAGGCCAACGGTGGCGGCGATATCAAGAACCCGCTCATGGATGTCCGCGTCCGTAAGGCGATCAGCATGGCGATCAACCGCGATGCAATCGTCGAGCGTGTCATGGAGGGGGTTGCGCTGCCCGCCGGCCAGCTTCTGCCCGAGGGATTCTTTGGCGTGTCCGACAATCTGGACGTGGTGGCCTATGATCCGGATGGTGCTAAAGCGCTTCTGGCTGAAGCCGGTTATCCCGATGGATTTGAAATGACAATCCATGGGCCGAATGACCGCTACATCAACGACGCCAAAATTGCCGAGGCAATTGCGCAAATGTTGACCCGTGTGGGCATCAAGACAGCCGTCGAAACCATGCCGCGTTCGGTATACTTCGGACGCGCGTCCAAAGGCAGCCCGGAGGGTCTGCCGGAGTTCAGCTTTATCCTCGTCGGATGGGGCGCAGGGTCTGGCGAAGCGTCTTCGCCTCTTAAGTCCCTGATCCACACGCATGACAAGGATGCGGGCTTTGGATCATCGAACCGAGGCCGGCACTCGGATGCCGAAACCGACGCGTTGATCGAGGAAGCCCTGCGAACAGTCGATGACGCCAAGCGACAGGAACTACTCGCGGCGGCGACGGAGCGCGCGATCGATAATGTGGCGATCATTCCGACTCACTTCCAGGTCAACACCTGGGCGGCCAAAAAAGGTCTGAGCTACATCCCTCGGACCGACGAGTACACTCTCGCGACAGGCGTCGTGAAAGAGTAACCGCAATGCATCCGGGCCGACTTCGCAGCGGCCCGGAGCCTTTGCCCAAGGAATGTCCTCATGACCGTTTTCGTCATTCGCCGATTGCTGCAAGCAATGCTTGTTGTCTTCCTGATGTCGGTGATTGTCTTTTTTGGCGTCAACATCGTTGGTGACCCGGTCTACATGCTAGTCAGCCCCGACGCGGATCAGGCTGACATCGAAGCTGCCATTCGACGGCTTGGATTGGATCGGCCTATTTGGGAACAGTACTGGTTGTTCCTCAAAGGTGCGGCACAGGGTGACCTCGGCGATAGCTTCGTCTTCGGTGAGCCCGCGCTCAAACTGATCCTGCACCATATGCCTGCCACGATGGAACTGGCCTTCAGTGCACTCTTTCTTGCTATCGTGATCGGTATTCCATTGGGTCTTTATGCCGGGCTCTATCCCGACAGCCCGCTTTCCAAAGGCATCATGGCTGGCTCGATTCTCGGTTTCTCACTGCCGACCTTCTGGGTCGGGCTTATGCTCATCATGCTGTTTGCCGTAGAACTTAGATGGCTCCCAGCGACAGGGCGCGGCGATATCGGCTCGTTTCTTGGGATTCACAGCAGCCTATTTACGCTCGATGGGTTGAGCCACATCTTCCTGCCTGCTCTCAACCTGGCACTTCTTAAGATTTCACTGGCAATCCGCCTTACCCGAGCAGGTGTCCGTGAAGCGATGGGGCAGGATTACGTGAAATATGCCCGGGCCAAAGGGCTTTCGACCCGACGCATCATTCTGGTGCATGTGATGAAGAACATCATGATCCCGGTAGTGACCGTCATGGGCCTCGAATTCGGCAGTTTGATTGGGTTCTCGGTGGTGACTGAATCGATCTTCGCATGGCCCGGGATGGGCAAACTGCTGATCGACGCAATACTGCAATTGGATCGGCCCGTCGTCGTCGCCTATCTGATGATCATCGTACTGTTCTTCGTGCTGATCAATCTGATCGTCGACATACTCTACTCGATCCTCGACCCGAGGGTTCGTTTGCAGGATCAGGGCGCATGACCGACACCGTCACAGATCATTCGCTGACCCCCGCCAAGTCCCCTAAAGTCGAGACGCCGTTCCAGCGTTTTCGGGCCGAGTTCTTCGAAAGCAGGATCGCGACAGCGGCGCTTGGCATATTCCTGATCATCGTTCTGCTGGCCATCCTGGCACCCTGGATCACGCCGCAGAACCCCTACGATCTTGGTCAGGTCAGCGTCATGGATGGGCGCTTGCCTCCGGGTTCCGAAGCATTCGACGGATACACCATGTGGCTCGGTTCGGACGGGTCTGGACGCGATCTCTACTCGGCAATTCTCTATGGCTTGCGTATTTCTCTGACCGTTGGGCTTGCTTCTGGAGTGATTGCCCTTCTGATCGGTATGGCGATCGGTCTGGTCGCGGCCTACGCCGGTGGCCGGACCGAAGCGTTCATCATGCGCATCGTGGATCTTCAACTGTCGTTCCCGGCATCGCTGGTTGCGCTGATGATGGTTGCGGCACTTGGTAAGGGTGTCGACAAGATCATCCTCGCCCTCGTGATCGCGCAATGGGCCTACTACGCCCGCACGGTTCGCGCGACCGCGCTTGTCGAGCGTGGCAAGGAGTATGTCGAAGCCGCGCAATGCCTTGGAATATCGCGACCCCGGATCGTCTTTCGCCATATCCTTCCGAATTGCATGGCTCCTCTGATCGTCGTCGGCACGGTGCAAACCGCCAGCGCGATCTCATTGGAAGCGACGCTTTCGTTCCTTGGCGTAGGCCTTCCACAGACTGAACCGTCGATTGGGGTGCTGATCGCTAATGGCTTCGAGTACATGCTATCCGGGCGCTACTGGATATCCGTTTTCCCCGGCGTCGCGCTCTTGCTGACGGTCGTGTCCATCAACCTTGTGGGCGACCATTTGCGCGATGTTTTGAACCCGAGGTTGAAGAAATGACGGCAGTACTCGAAGTCAGCGGGCTGAAGACCCACTTCTTCACACACGCGGGTGCGGTCAAGGCCGTGGACGGTGTGGACTTCACCGTTTCCAAAGGCGAGGTCATGGGGCTGGTGGGTGAGTCCGGGTCAGGCAAGTCGATCACCGGGTTTTCCATCCTCGGGCTGATCGATCCCCCCGGGCGCATCGTCAAAGGGTCAATACGATTCAACGGTGAAGAGATCGCGAACGCGCCGGAAGAGCGACTTAAGGCCTTGCGTGGCAACCGGATCTCGATGATCTTTCAGGATCCGATGATGACGCTCAACCCGGTCCTGCGCGTCGATACACAGATGATCGAAGCCATTCTCGCCCATGAAAACGTCAGCCGCCAAACAGCCTGGGAAAGAAGCCGCGATGCGCTTGGTTTGGTCGGCATCCCATCGCCGGAAGAACGTTTGCAGGCCTATCCGCATCAGCTTTCCGGTGGGATGCGGCAGCGCGTGGCGATTGCGACAGCTTTCCTGAACCAGCCGGACCTCATCATTGCCGACGAGCCGACAACCGCACTCGACGTGACAATTCAGGCGCAGATCATCCACGAGGCGCAGAAGCTGACGAAACGCACAGGTACCGCCATGATCTGGATCACGCATGACCTAGCCGTTGTTGCAGGGCTCGCGGACCGGATTTCGGTCATGTATGCCGGACGGATCGTTGAGCAAGGCGGTATCGACGATGTTATCGACCGTCCGTTGCATCCCTATACGGTTGGGCTCCTCGGATCGGTTCCGACGGCGAACCGGCGCGGGCAACGATTGTTCCAGATCGAAGGGATGACGCCAAACATGCTCGCCCTGCCTGAAGGATGCGCCTTTGGCCCGCGTTGTCAGGCCCGAACGGCAGCGTGTTCCAAGCGACCCCCGATAGAGGACGTAGACGGTCGCCGCCTTCGCTGTTTCAACCCGCAACGCGCGGAGGAGAAGGCATCATGACAGAACCGCTCGTCGAAATCCGCGGCGTTTCCAAGCGCTTCACTAAGCGTTTGGACGTCGCGGGGAAAATCGCGCAGCGACTTGGCGCGAATATCCGGGAAGAAACGGTCCATGCTGTCGATAACGTGAACCTGTCGATTCAAAAGGGTGAGGTTCTGGGATTGGTCGGCGAATCCGGCTGCGGCAAGTCCACTTTGGGACGTGTTGTTGCCGGCATTCACCCTGCAAGTGACGGACAGATGTTCTACGAAGGCAAAGATGTTGCGACGTTGAACGGCGCCGACAAACGCGCGGCGACCCTCGCAATTCAGATGATCTTTCAGGACCCCTTTGCCAGCCTAAATCCGCGTATGCGCGTCGAAGATATCATCGGCGAAGCACCGCGTATGCATGGGATCGTCAGCAAGACAGAGAGTGCGGACTACGTAGACGACGTTATGCGCAAGGTCGGCCTCGACCCGTCGCTTAAGCGGCGTTACGCGCATCAGTTTTCCGGCGGGCAAAGGCAGCGGATCGGGATCGCCCGTGCGCTCGCCGTGAAGCCGAAGTTCCTTGTCTGCGACGAAGCCATCGCTGCGCTGGACGTATCGATCCAGGCGCAGGTCATCAACTTGTTCATGGATCTGCGCGAGGAGCTGGGCCTGACCTATCTGTTCATCAGCCATGACCTGAGCGTCGTCGAACACATCGCCGACCGCGTGGCGATAATGTATCTGGGCCGCATTGTCGAGAGCGCCTCGACTGAGGAAATTTTTTCTAACCCACGCCATCCCTACACGAAAGCGCTGCTTGCAGAGGCTCCGCGCCTTGATCAGCGCCGGCGTGAGTTTGCCCCGATTGAGGGGGAAATTCCGTCGCCGCTCGATCCGCCATCTGGATGTACTTTTCATCCGCGTTGCCCGGTGGCGACAGCTGAGTGCCGCACCACCGTTCCTGAACTGAAAGCCGGGCGCGGCGGGCGCGAAACAGCCTGCCTGCTGGAACACGCCGAAACCGTTTGAACGAGAAGCTGGAGAGCCCCTTGAAAAACGCCGATCCGATCTGGGACCACGTTGACCGCCATCGTGATGATTTTATCGCATTGTCAGACCGCGTCTTTGACACGCCCGAGACGCTTTACGCCGAGTACAAGTCCGTCGCTGAGCATGTGCAAATGTTACGCGCTCAGGGGTTCAAGATAACAGAGAATGCAGCTGGCATTCCTACGGCCGTGATTGGCGAAGCGGGAGACGAGGGGCCGGTGATCGCCATCCTCGGCGAGTTCGATGCGCTGCCATATCTGAGCCAGGCGCCAGGTGTGGCTGAACATCAGCCGATTGAAGAGGGCGGCAACGGGCATGGGTGTGGTCACAATCTGCTGGGCGCTGCCGCACTCTTGGCCGCGACGGCTGTGAAAGACTGGCTGGCCGAAAACGGCATCAAGGGGCGCGTGCGGTACTATGGCTGTCCGGCTGAAGAAGGGGGCGCGGCCAAGACGTACATGGTGCGCGAAGGACTGTTCGATGATGTCGACGCGGCCATCTCCTGGCATCCAGCGACCTTCACAGGCGTGAATGAGGCCAGATCGCTCGCGAACACCCGGATCGATTTCACTTTTCATGGAAAAGCTGCCCATGCTGCTGGCGCGCCTGAATTAGGCCGGTCCGCGCTTGATGCGGTTGAACTGATGAACATCGGCGTGAATTATCTGCGCGAGCACATGCCCGACAGCGCCCGGGTGCACTACGCCTATCTCGACGCAGGTGGCGTTGCGCCGAATGTGGTGCAGGCCAAGGCCACAGTGCGCCAACTCGTCCGTGCCAGCTCGCTACCGGACCTCGCCGATTTGGTTACGCGCGTCCGAAAGATCGCGGACGGCGCGGCGCTGATGACAGGAACGCAAGTTACCAGCCAGGTTTTTTCCGGCGTTTCAAACCTGCTTGGCAACCGTCCTTTGGAAGAAACCATGCAGCACGAGCTAGAGAAACTCGGACCCGTCGCCTTTGACGAGGCAGACCTCAGCTTTGCCCGCGAGATTCAGACTACATTGACCAAGGCTGACATCAACACGACCTTCAAGCGGATCGGAGCCAAGCCGAAAAAGGATCTCGCACTATGCGACTTCATCGCACCTCTTGATCGCCACAGCGATGGTGGCGAAGGCTCAACAGATGTGGGGGATGTGAGTTGGGCAGTCCCAACCGTTCAGGCACGAGTTGCGACCTGTGCAATAGGAACGCCGTTTCATACGTGGCAAACAGTGGCACAAGGCAAGGCGCCCGCGGCTCACAAAGGCATGGTCTACGCGGCAAAAGCAATGGCCGCGACAGCGTGTCGACTGGTTGAGGATCCCTCGCGCATCGAAGCTGCACGTGCGACGCATCAAGACCATCTGGGCGAAACACCTTACACTTGTCCGATCCCGGACGACGTGCGTCCACCTGTCTGAGGCAAAACAACCGTGACCCGCGCCTCTGCAATAGACAACGCCGCCCAGTTTTTCGACGCCGGTCAATTTGCAACAGAACTTAGCGAACTGGTTGCCCATGAGACGGAGAGCCAGACACAGGAAAAAGCCGCGGAGCTTCCGCGCTACCTTGAGGAAGCCCTCGTTCCGCGCCTGAGCAGACTCGGGTTCTCCTGTGAAATCTACCCGAACCCTGTGCACGATGCCGGACCGATTTTAGTTGCGGATCGCATCGAGGACGACGCGCGTCCGACAATCCTGTCCTATGGGCATGGCGACGTGATCCGCGCGCAAACGGATCAATGGCGCGACGGGCTTCACCCATTTCGATTGGTTGACGAGTGCGACCGCCTCTATGGACGGGGAACCGCCGACAACAAGGGGCAGCATCTCATCAATTTGGCGGCGCTGAGCGCTGTCATTGAGGCTCGTGGAGCGCTCGGTTTCAACATGCGCATTCTCATTGAAATGGGCGAAGAAATGGGATCACCGGGGTTGTCGGAGTTTTGCGCCAAGCACAAAGACAACCTAGCCGCCGACGTCTTGATCGCATCGGACGGACCGCGCCTTCAGTCCGACACGCCTACGTTGTTCATGGGGGCAAGGGGCGGCAATTCGTTCGACCTCATCGTTGACCTTCGAGACGGTGCGCATCATTCCGGCAACTGGGGCGGTTTGCTTGCCGACCCCGCGATGATCCTTGCACAAGCCCTCTCGACGATCACCGATGTGCGGGGCCAAATCCAAATACCAGAGTGGCGGCCGACCAGCCTGACTGAAGACATCCGGGACGCCCTGCGCAACTTGCCGGTTGGCGGGGATGGCGGTCCGAAGATTGACGAAAATTGGGGAGAGGAAGGTCTGACACCGGCCGAACGCGTCTTCGGCTGGAACAGTTTTGCGGTCCTCGCAATGAAAAGCGGTGTCCCCGAGGCACCAGTCAACGCGATCTCGGGATTTGCCATAGCCGCCTGCCAGCTCCGCTTCGTTGTTGGCACTAACCAGTCCGATATCCTACCCGCTCTTCGACGCCACCTTGATGCGAGAGGTTTTGAGATCGTTCAGATCAAGTCTCACGACCGCAGCTTCTTTGATGCAACGCGAACGTCGCCCAACCATCCGTGGGTGTCTTTTGTCGCGCGTTCGCTTGAAAAAACGTGTGGGAAGCCACCCCATGTCCTGCCAAATCTCGCCGGTTCCTTGCCCAACGAGGTCTTTTCCGATGTGCTCGGCCTCCCAACGGTTTGGGTGCCGCATTCCTATTGCGGCTGTTCGCAGCACGCGCCAAACGAGCACGTGTTAAAGTCAGTTTCGCGTGACGCATTGCGCGCAATGGCCGGGCTTTTTTGGGATATTGGCGACCTTGTCAGGCCGCTCTGATCCCGCACCACAAAGGACTTCATCCGTACCTGGATCGGGCGGGTATCGCACTCCCGACTGTAAATGACCGCTTTCACGGATAGGGGGAGTTGATATCGCAAATGCAGCGAAAGTCAGCTGTCCGCCCTACATTTCAAGGCGTTTTGGCTTTTGTGCCCCAAGAGGTTGTCATCCAGGCGGGTAGTACGAGAAGAAATGCGGTCAGCAGAGAACCTGCAAGCAACATGTCGTGATACAATTGATGCGTTTGCCAACCACCGATCGAGCGTTGAAACAGTTCGATTGCGATTACAGCTGCTGCGGTCAAGTAGGCGGTAAAGATCGTGTTCTCGACTGCCCGTCGTGCAGGCGTAAGCTCGTTCCTTAACCTTTCTCGACTTGAAACTCGAAGGCGCCTTATTCTCGCGAGCAGGTTTCTTTGTAAAGGGCTTTGGTCGGGAGTTTCAGTCAGCTCTTCCGCCTTGTGCATTTCACGATACTGGGCTGTGATTAAATAAGGATCTTCCTCCGGGTCGGATGGGTTCACATCAAGGCCGCTTAAACTGCGTAGAAGCCGACGCAGATGCAAAGGCATTTCGGTAATTGCATTTTCGTAGGCATGTATCGTCCTTGCCGTACATCTAACAAGGCTGGCCATCTCCTACTTTTTGAGACCCATACTCGTTCTCAATCTAAAGAGCCTTTCACCATCATTTGGGTGAGCTTTCGAATCGTCTTTGTCTTTCACGTCGGCCCTGCCTTGCCCTGTCGCTGAGATTAGGGTCAGGATTCATAACCAATAGATGACGGTTGCTGCGAGCGCGATGGCAGAAAGGAAGACCTTTGGACAACGGTCATAGCGGGTTGCCACACGCCTCCAAACTTTGAGCCTGCCAAACATGATTTCGATGCGGTTTCGGCGTTTGTACCTACGCTTATCGTACTTGACCGGGGTCTTGCGTTGTTTACGGCCGGGGATGCTGGCGCGTATCCCTTTGTCTTTTAACGCTTCTCGAAACCAGTCGGCG
>NZ_JBQFRP010000013.1:0-142710 GCF_056537465.1 Ruegeria sp. CE8 | reverse complement strand
AAGTTTGGCCATCTGCTCAGCAGTCAGCCAGAAAAGGTCGCTCATATCACCGCTCCGGTTTTCGAGCCGTGAATCACGCAGCGCTTTGAAAATCAATGCATCCTGACCCTAGCTGGAAACTGTCCGCACAGCCACCCACTCCTTAATTTTTAGCTGACGAGAGATTGCGACGATATTGCCGCGTGATTTCCGCGGCTTAGCATGAGCAAATTCTGATAGAGACACGGGACAGAGAGCAAACAAGCCCGATTTTAGCCTGTAGTCTCTGTTTGCCATTTCGGCGGCTCGAGTTTGGTGGATTGTTGGTTGGCTTTGCTCAGAGCTTTGCGAACTGTTCGCTTTGCTCAGCCCACGAAGCCGGTACACCTGACTTAATGAGATAATCAGACGTCAGGCCATCTGGCTGCTCACCCGATGCGATGGCGCAGCGGATCCGGCGCATCACCGTACCCCGAAGAAGCGCGTGCCTGACCAGTGCGCCCCGGTAATGTGCTTTGCAATCGCTGACAGGAACCGCCAGCTTTTACCATCCATGACGTACCCGCCTTCAAGGACTTCGACCTGATATGTCCGTCCGTTCCACTCCCGGACCAGATGAGACCCAGGCCTCGCGGTCGTGGGCAACACTTTCCCAGCCGCAATCTGCTTCAGGCGTCGGGTGGTTTTCGCTGACACACTGCCCAGCGCTTTGTTTTGCATATCCCAGATCAGCACCCGCTTCATAAACTTTGGTGACAGATACTTTGGTGGCGAGCGTCCGAAGGTCTCGCGCCAGCACTCGAGACAGACGGCGCGATCGAAAGTTTCGATCTCTGATATCAGGATCGACATTTCTTCGTCTTGCTTCGTTTTCATTGGGTGCCCTGCTCATCGACAATCCGGTAAACCGATCCCTTGTCGGTTTCCTGTCTGTCGACCACACATCCCGCTTTGCGTTGCGCGGATATCGCGGCCCGTGCCGTGTGCGCCTGCCAACCGAAGGTCTTTTGAAGCTGCGCGATTGTGACGCCTGATTCCCGTGTCAGCATTCGGTGAAGCTGCTTATGCCGGGTTGGCTGGTCGGCAACCTGTGCAGATATGCCTAAACTTTGGGTTGCCGTATTTGGTTTTGTCATCGTGTTTCTTCACTCTGCGGGCAAAGGTCCATCCCTCGCCCCGTACTGAGTGGAGCCCGGCGATCCCGGGCGAATGCGACACAGTCAGTACCGCTCTGAACCGCCAGGAAGTCCAGTCCAATTGTAAAAAATGTTCTCGCCTAACCCGATCGCAGGGCACAGGCTTCTGTGTCTGCTTTCCGCTCTTAAGCAGTCATCTGAGTAAAATGCTCGGATGTCAGCATCGAGCCCAGAGCAGCCTTTCATACTCCCAAACCGCAAGAGTTGCTCGCGCAAGAAAGTTGCGAACGTTCAAAAAACCTGATGTGTTAATCTCATCTTGGGAGGGTTCAAAAAAATGTTTATCAAAACGCTTGCCACAACAGTTGCAATTATTTCCATTTCAACGACTTTTTCGTCAGCCGATGAGCATGGGGACAATCCTTACGCCACACATAATGAACTCGGTCTTATGAAAGGCTTCCCACCTTCGGCCGACAAGCGTGTCACTCGTAATAACGCGTTGTTTGGCGTGCCATACAATCGCTGGTCCTACCAAAACATGCGCCAATTCTATCCCTCGGCGAACATCCCTCCCTCCACAGCGCCACGCAAGTTGAAAGTCTCCCCAGACGGAGGGATTGAAAGACTGAGTATCGCTCATCCAGATGGCGAGAATGTGGGTCTCGATGGCTTCCTGGAGCAAACTTACACAGATGCATTTTTGGTTCTGAGAGGCGATACTATTGTCTTCGAAAGATATCTAAACGGCATGCACGCCGATCAACCGCACCAAATGATGTCGGTGACCAAATCGTTTGCAGGTCTCTTCGGCCTAATGGCCGTCGACGCGGGGCTTGTTCAAGAAGACGCTCCTTTGAAAGAAATCATTCCGGAACTGGCACCCTCTGGAGCTTTTGGAGAAGCAACCTTTGGCCAAGCTCTGGATATGACTAATTCTATGGCGTTTACGGAAGAATATGCTGACCCCAATTCCGGAATCCAACAGTATGGACGCGTTCTTGGCCTGCTTCCCTCCAACCCTGGAGAGGACTTGCCTGACAGCATTTATGGGTATTTGCCGACCCTGGACATTGATCCAGAACATGCGCATGGAGAAGTGTTTCACTACCAAACCCCCAAAACAGACGTGGTCAACTGGGTCACCAATCGTGTGACAGATCAGTCTTTCTTTGACCAACTCACAGAACTAATGGAAAAGGTCGGCGCTGAAGGTGAGACCTACGTTTTGCTTGATCAAAATGGCACCCTATTTGCTGGCGGTGGACTGAATGCAACACCGCACAACTTGGCACGATTTGCTACCATGATGCTGAATGATGGAATGGTTAACGGTGAAGTCGTCGTACCTGAGGCCGTAATCGAAGCGTTGGAAACAGGGGGTGATAGAGACGCCTGGACGAATGGTCCCAATGTCAACGAAATGCCCGATGGAGAAGGTAGCTATCGTGCACAATGGTGGGTGCGTCACAACGAAGGCCGTGAAGCCTTCACCGCGCTCGGCATTCACGGTCAGTGGATTTACATTGATCGAGCTAACAACACGGCCTTCATCAGGCAAGCCTCACAACCTCAGTCGACAGGCGCGTTCTACGATGATTTCACATACGCGGCGATTGACGCAATCAACGATTACTTGGCGGGAGATTGAAGCTACTGGGGACAGTCCGGTTTGTCCGCAAGTAGGTCATCGAACGCAGAAGGAATAAAGTCTGCTATCCAGAGGAGCGGCCGTTCGCGTCTAGACGTTTGAACACTCGGTTTAAGTTGAGATGACGGACGGCTGATGCCGTCCGCCAAATCCTCAATGATCGATCTTCTCTGCAATGCTCAATGCATCGTCGAATTCGATTTCAAGATACCTAACCGTGCTATCTACTTTTGTATGTCCGAGCAGAAGCTCGACGGCCCGAAGGTCGCCGGTCTTTTGATATATCAGAGCCGCCTTAGTGCGACGCAGGGAATGCGTCCCGTATCCACAAGGCTCTAGTCCGATGATAGACACCCATTTGCGGACGAGACGCGCGTATTGCCGAGTCGACAGGTGAGACGAAGCGTGGAGCCTGCTCGGAAAGAGGAACCTGCGACCTAGCGTGGCGGGCGACGTGACCCACTCAAGAATCGATCGTCGCGTGCTCTCCGACACCTCGAACTTAACTGGCCTGCCTGTCTTGCTCTGGATGACCGACACTCGGTTTTGGACTGCTCCGGCAACGACAAGATCGGCCACTTTCAACCAAACAAGATCGCATCCGCGAAGTTTGCTGTCGAGCGCGAGGTTGAACAGCACGAGGTTGCGCTGGCTCCCAGCGAGTTCGAGACGCGCACGAATTGCCCAGACTAGTCTTGGCTGCAGGGGACGTTTCTGGCCAACAATTCGGCCCTTTTTCCAAAGCGGACGGGTCGGTCTGACTATAGGAAGCTGAATACTATACATAGCGAAGTCTCCATCCAGCCCTCCCACACCAGGCATCGGCACCCTGTCAACCTGCGCAACTTAATGCCTCTGCCTTCGCAAGAACCAATCACTCGCATCTGAAACAGTGGGTCAACACATTAATGACCGCTTTCGATCAGGACGGACATTTGACGAAATGAAGTCGATGACCGCGTTGCGGACAAAACCGGACTTGTGCGATTGCGGCAATTGCTGACGCAGCATTGATTTGCTGTCGCAGCGCATTCATCGCTGCGTTGCAGCTGTTGTCGCCAGACCGGTCATTCAAAGCTATGATGATGCGATACTATCAAACTCTAGTTTTGCGGCACATAGGATCAGCAACTTAGACACCGAACAAAGCCAACGTTTGCGTTGTCGCAGGCAGTGCAGCAGGACAGGCCATGCGGGCCTTCAGCCAGTAAGCAAATTCTCGTTGTGGCTCACGCAGGTGGCGGGGAAGAGGGAGTAAGTCGCGGTCGTGGAATTTTTCATTAAGTCGAGATATTGCAGAGATTGGAACTTTGGTTCCTGCTTCGTGTTTGAATTGATCAGGAACGAGGCACCAATGGTGCTCCTATTTGTTGTTATGCTTTTTTGACGAGCGTAATCTTGTTTTTCTGACAGGAAATTAACGTTACTGCCGAACGCGATAGCCGGAAGCAATGATCTTGTTTATCAGAACAGCGGCGGCCTGGTGCATGTCCTTTTCATCGTTATTGCCGACCGCTGCTTCGTGGGCAGCGGCTGCGTCACGCAAAACTCCCACTATCTCATGTTCGGGCAGGAGCTCACGATCTTTTATTGCAAGCAAAAGCGCTTCGCAGATTGAGAGTGCGGCCATTCCTGAGTGGTCTTGCCGGTCGGCCATGGTAGACGTCCTTTTGTAACAGGCGTCCAAGCAAGGAAGCGCCACGATGAATTGCATCATACTGGCATAGATTGCTGTATACTTAACTGATCGAAAGCAGTCTTGGCGTCGGATAGTTTCGCGGGCTGCTCATCGATGAAGGAAGAACACTTGCGCGCTATCAAAAACAGTCCACTCACCCGAAAGCTCTTAAACTTCGTCGCTCTGACTGAGGTTGAACTTGCGGTATTAGCACGCCTGCACAAACGCCGCAGAACCTTTGAAGCGGGACGTGATCTTGTGCATCAAGGGCAATCAGAGCAGGCTGCCTACATTCTGGCCTCGGGCTGGGTTTGTTCCTACAAAACCCAGACAGACGGGTCGCGTCAGATCGTCGATTTCCAAATACCGGGTGACTTTCTGGGCTTGCGGAGCGTTCTGCTGCACACCTCGGATCACAGCATAGAACCAATTATGGAAATCCAAGCCATTGAGGTAGTAGTGGATGATCTCCTGGAAGCATTTGCGCAAACGCCCCGGCTGGCGACAGCAATTCTTTGGGCGGTCTCCCGAGATGAAGCGATGGTGGTTGAGCACCTGGTCAACATAGGACGGCGAGATGCGGGTGAGCGCATGGCGCATTTTCTATTGGAACTTGGTGTGAGGCTGACTCAGGTCGGGATGGCAAGCAAGACGGGATACGCCTGCCCCCTGACACAATACCACCTTGCCGATGCACTGGGACTGAGTGCTGTACATGTTAATCGTGTCCTACGGCAACTGCGGGAGAAGGGGCTGGTTACTTTTCAATCCGGGCAAGTGGTATTTGATGATTATGAAGGACTGGTGACGTTGGCCGGTTTTGACCCCACTTATCTGGATCAGGCCGGGCCACTGTTGAAGCAATAAGTTCACCCCTACAGCGATGCCGGGATTTTGATGATCGTTGCCTGTTAGAGACGGATTTCGCTTCGGCAGATTTGGGATTTCACTGAAAAAGAAGCGCAAGATAAATACAGTCCGATTGCGGTACTGGATTTCCTGCGCTTCTCAAATACTCGTTAAGAACACGCCAGCAAATATCCCGCCAACACACATCACGTTGCCGGAATCCAAACATCGTTGCACTGACGCAGGTTAGTCAATTTTTGGCAGTACCTGATCCTCGGGCACCAAATGCATTTGAGATTCCAATAAAATCTCAGGTCATTGGCCGCAGACTAACATCGATCAGCGCGCGTCTGCCATTTGCACATTATTCTAAATTACAACGCCAGTACTACCGCGGCGCTTACGAGCGTGTACCGCGGCAGACTGCGCGGGGAAGATCCAACAAACTAAATGGAGGACAAAGGTGAGCACAAGATCGTCCAGTTCTTTGGTGACGTTTTCAAATCCGTTCTCTTTGTCCGGCTACCCGGATGTACTTCCTGCAGGCGAGTATGAAGTAGTTGTCGAAGAAGAGCTACTGCAGGGCCTGAGTTTCGAAGCATATCGCAGAACCGGAACCTACCTGACAGTTCGGGGCAAAGGCAGCAAGCCAGGCCGCACGGAAGTGCGCCCAATTGACCCAGAAGATTTTGAACTGGCGCTCAAGCACGACCAGACCTTGGCCACATCTAACAATGACAGCGATGCGGCGCTTTCCCCGCAGGAGGAATAGATTATGAACACGCCCGAATGGCTTAAACCCGGAATCTACGGTGCTCTGATCGGCGGGGTTTTCGTAGGCGTCGTTGGATTTTCATGGGGTGGATGGATGACCGGCGGTAGCGCGGACAAGATGGCCAACGCCATGTCCCGCGATAATGTAATCGCTGCGTTGGTTCCGGTCTGCGTCGACATGGCGAGAACTGACGCCCAACGCGCCGAAAAAATAACGACGATCAAAGAGGCTTCTTCTTTCAAGCAGAAGGATGCCGTCATGGCGGCTGGCTGGGCAACGGTGCCGGGATCCCAAACTCCTAACAAAGACCTGGCGCAGGCCTGTATCGAGGGGCTGAACCTGGATGGATCGTAACTCAATCACTCAACATTCGGACAACGCCGTTTGCACCAGGACAAATCGAAAAAATCAGCACTGGTTTTACTCTCACTTTATGACGGCGCTGTTTGTCGGCGTTTTCAGCTGCTTGGCGGGCTCCCTTATCTCATCAAGTCCCGCATCGGCAGAAACAAATTCGATCCCGGATAACGCGCATCCCAATAAGTATGGCGACGGTTGGGAATGCGATTTGTCCTATCGGTTGGAAGGCGAAGAATGCGTGGCCATTGTCGTGCCGGGAAATGCCTACCCCACAAACAGAACATACGGCTCAGGGTGGGCATGTATGCACGGCTTTGTTGAAGTTGGCGGCACCTCATGCACTGAAGTGATTGTGCCTGAAGGTGGATATCTCGATCCATCAGGTGAGAGGTGGCGGTGCCTGCGTGGATACACAAGAGTAGACGATAGCTGCCAGAAAATCGTGGTGCCGGATAATGCTTACCTGACGAATAGCACTTATGGATCTGCATGGCATTGCAACCGTGGCTACGAAAAAGACGGAGAAGCATGCGTGGCAGTAGCGGTACCGGAAAACGCTTTTCTGAACGCATCAAACAGCGGGCGTCCCTGGACGTGCGAGCGTGGGTTTTTTGAGCGCGACGGACGGTGCGATGCCGTGTTTGTGCCTGAAAATGCTTTCTACGATGACGCGGCCCATGGAGTTAGATGGAAATGCGAACGTGGCTACGAAGCGTCCGGTGATCGCTGCAATGCAATCGAGCTACCGGCAAATGCCCATATCGACCGATCCGGCAATGGGTGGCAATGCCACAAAAACTATCATCGATCAGAAGGGCTGTGTGTTCTGAACCAGTGAGAATTCAGACAGAAAGCCCACTTTCCCAAACTTCACAATTTTTGCCCGTCCTTACCAAGGACGCGCGTTTCACAATCTAAAAAGGAACAAATATGAAACCCGTACCCATTGCGTCGGATGCCAAGCAGTTCATTGCCAGCGATGCGCAAAAGCTGGCGCCGGAACAAGCAGTTTTTCCAGAGCTTCACCGCAAGACACTCGTGACAGATACACCGACTGCAATTGTGTATTGCGAAGGAAACTTCGCAAAGATCGATGGCAAGACGGCTAATGGTCTCGTTCGACATTCACAGGCCTATCGCGTTCTTTCGGTGATCGACAGCACGTATGGCGGTTGTGACAGTGGCAAAGTGCTTGATAATATCGCAAATCAGGTTCCCATCTTCGATGATCTTGATGCCGCCGTCGCTAATGAAGCTACGATCCCCGACACTTTTATTTACGGAATGGCGCCGGCCAGCGGCAGAATATCCCTTGAGGATCGCGAAGTTGTTGTGGATGCGATAACGCTCGGAATGAACATCGTCAGTGGGCTGCATGAATTTCTTAGCGATGACAAGGAGCTCGCCGGATTTGCCAAAATTCACGATGTCACGATACGCGACATTCGCAAGCCGCGGCCAAATCCCGACCTGCGCCTGTTAGATGGCAGTATTGGAGACGTCCAGGCGATCCGCATCGCGGTGTTCGGCACCGATTGTGCAATTGGAAAGCGTACAACCGCGACAATCCTGACAAGCGCACTTAACGCGCATGGGATCAAAACAGTTTTGGTCGGTACCGGCCAGACAGGATTGATGCAGGGCGCCAAGTATGGCGTCGCGATGGATTCGGTGCCGCCGCAGTTTTGTTGTGGCGAGCTTGAGCGCGCTGTTGTTGCAGCATCTGAAGATGAGCACCCGGATGTCATAGTGATCGAGGGCCAGGGCGCGCTAAGCCATCCGGCCTTTTGCACATCAGCCTTCATTCTGCGAGGCAGTCAACCACATGCGGTTATTCTTCAACACGCACCTAAACGAAAACGTCGATGCGACTTCCCCAACATGGCCATGCCCGACCCTTGCGATGAAATCACCCTGATCGAGGCTTTTGCGAACACAGAGGTAATTGGCATGACGATCAACCATGAAGGAATGAATGATGTTGAGATTTCAAAGGCCATCACAGACTACAACGGCAAATTGTATCTCCCGGTCACTGACGCATTGAACCGTCCTCCAAAAAACTTGGTGAATATGGTTCTATCTGCCTTTCCGCGCTTGCAACCCGTACGTGCCACGACGATTAAATGAGCAAGTTGCGTATCGACGTTGATCTGGACAAAATTCGGTACAACACACGGTTCCTAGTCGACCACCTTAGACCCCGCGAAATCACGGTGACAGGTGTGACAAAAGCCGTTTGCGGTCATCCTGAAATTGCGAATGCTATGCTTGAAGGTGGCGCGACAGGGCTGGCGGACGCGCGGGTCAGCAATATCAGGCGTATGCGCGATGCTGGAATCTCGTGCTCCATATCCTTGATCCGAACGCCCATGCTGAGCCAGGTCGCGCAAGTCGTTGATAACTGCGATGTCAGCTACAACACAGAGATGGACATTATCGCCTGCCTGGCCATCAATGCGCTGGGAAAGAACATTACTCACAACATTATCCTGATGGTGGAAATGGGGGATATGCGGGAAGGCATCTTGCCTGAACACCTTGAAAGCACTGTGTCTCAAATTCTAAGAATGGAAGGGACTTCTCTGAAGGGGATTGGCGCAAATTTTGCCTGTCTTGGTCATGTGGCACCCTCTGCAGAAGCAATGGCATTGCTTTCATCGCTTGCCATCGACACCGAGCGCGCGTTTGGACCCGCTCTTGAAACAGTGTCAGGCGGCGGCTCTGCCAGTTTGCCATGGGCGCTTGGCAAGGGTGCGACCGGAAAGATCAACAACCTGCGTCTGGGTGAGGCTATCCTGTTGGGTACCGATCCTGTATCCGGGCACGCGATCGGCGGGCTTTATACAGATGCTTTCACTCTTTGGGCGGAAGTGATCGAAACGAAAGCCAAATCAAACCCAAATCCCGTGCGAATGAACTACCCTATACCTTCAATGCAGTGTGTGACTTTAGACGGTCCTTCGAATACTCGGTCGATCCTTGCGATCGGACTCCAGGACACCGATGCGGCGGGTCTTGTATTCCCTGCGGGCGTCACGTTCGTCGGAGCCACCAGCGATCATATCATTGTTGAAACCACTGATTGTCCGGCTCGCGCTGGTGGCGAGATGAAGCTAAGAATGAAGTATAGCGCGCTTTCGCGAAGCATGGCAGCACCTGATGTTGCAAAGGTCTTCAGTGGTGCTAGCGCATTGGCAGAAATCATCGCTGCAAACAATGATCGTCCATATTCGAAGTGAAGGTTGCGCACAAAGATCGTCTCCGATCATTCTCAGACCTCAGTTTACCATCTTATTCTACAGCTTTACGTAGTAAATTGGGCCACCAATCCCTATATTGGATGTAGCCGCATTCACTTTTCACACCTCATCTGGGCTCGTGGGTGGTGCGGACAATCAAAGGATCAAAATGATGTCTTTCAAAGACCTGACGACCAGAGCGGCTGCCGCACTGAAGGAAAAAGATGCGGACGCACCGAAAAAAGAAACGACGTCGGAAGGGCCTGACACCGTCCCCGAAAAACCAAAGCCTAAACCCCAAAACTGATAATTCCCTGCCGGGAGTGGGTGGCTTGTTCTTGTCTGCATCTCCGAGCGAGCGGTATCAGCAAAGGAGAACTAACTAAATGAACCAACTAATCAGCAAGACAATCGCAGTCTTTTCCAAGCCGTTTACTTTCCCTGGCTTCGACGAATTACTCCCGGCAGGCGAATACGAATTAGAAACTGAGCTTTCCGCACCACCAGATTATTCGGACCCAGAAGCCTGGAAGGCCTCGGTGTTAATCTGTCTGCATCCACGGAAATCTCACCCCGGTCTGGCGCGTACCTTGACCGTTTCTCTTACTGATTTGGAGAGAGCCCGCGCAAAGGATAAATTGTCTTCAAAACAGTTGTCGCAGTTCTTGCTCGACCAACTTTTGGCCGATCCCATGGTGCAATTGATTATGGAAGCGGATGGCGTTTCAGAGGCTCAACTTCGGCACCTCTACTCGGAGTCGCTCATCTCTGAGGCAGACGACAGATTATCAGATCAACGAGCCCTACGGCGAGGATGCGGAAGCGGCTCTCGGTATGCCTTCGCAGTCCAAGCTGCTGAGAACGAAGGAATGCCAGTTCGTCCTAATAAAAGCCCTCGGATTACAGGCCGTCCCATCGGACAGTCTGAACCAGGCAGCTCCTTCAATCTCAAGGCTTAGGGCTCGGAACTTTCTTTTTCAGTCGCTGTATGAACCAAAACAGAAATCGAGGCTAAGAACTGATGGAAGACTCCGACAACGAAGCAGATACGATCATGGCTCGCGCCCACAATGACGTGCCGCAAGAACGCCCGTGTCTTCGTTGCAGAACGCCATTCTGGAGCGAAGGGTTCGGAGAGCGGATTTGTCGACGCTGCAAGGGGTTGAGCGCGTGGCGAAATGGCGTATCAGTAAGCCCCGGGTTAGCTCGGCGTCGCTGATAACCTGACGCCGGTCTTACCAGCTTTTCTGATCATATCTCATTTTATCTTATTGGTGCTGACCCGGGCCTTTTAACGTGGAACCCGATCGGTAATCGGTGCTGAAGACGAAGCGTACGCGCGGTTTGGACTCGAATCGTTCTTATGCGTAGTGATATGGGTTCAAGCCACCGAATGCACACACTTAAACCATGCCAGTATTCATAATCGGACGGCAGGCATTCACGCCGCTTGTACTATTCGGTGGTCAGCGCGGTGCTGTTGCTTGGGTGCGGAGGGTGGATCGGAGTGCAAAATATGCCAAGAGTCCAACTACCTGCAGTCACCCCAAAACCCAGAGCTTGGAACAAGGGGCGGATCATCGGTCAGAAACGACCGCTACTCCCAAAACAGGTCTGGGCGATCCGTGCACGGCTCGAATTTTCTGGAAATCTGCGTGATCTCACAATGTTCAACGTCGCGATTGATAGCAAGCTACGCGGCTGCGATCTGGTCAAACTCGCTGTGACCGATCTTGTCAAAGACGATCGCGTCCGTGAGCGTGTTTCGGTGATCCAGAGCAAAACCAAGCGATCTGTTCAATTCGAATTGACGGAAAACACGCGAGAAACTGTATTGGTATGGGTAAAATCACCGGAAATGTTTGCTAGCCGGTTCATGTTTCCAAGCCGATTCCATGATCGACCACACATCTCGACGCGCCAGTATGGCAGGCTGGTTCGAGACTGGGTGACCGCAATCGGATTGGAACCGAGCGGATATGGCACGCATTCGCTTCGCCGAACCAAAGTAGCTGAGATCTACCGTAAGACAGGAAATCTCCGCGCGGTCCAACTTCTGCTTGGGCACACAAAGGTCGATAGCACCGTGCGATACCTGGGCGTTGAATTGGAAGACGCGCTAAGCATTGCAGAGCGCATAGACATCTGAGACAGTTTGGCGAGCGGCGCTGTCGGTCGCCAATCCATAGTGGTTCTAGTTCTCTTACGCAGGGGGGGGACGTAGCGTGCCCTGAGCGGAAGTGTCAAAATCTTGTTGCGTACGCTCGCAGCACAGTTTTCTCGGCTCAGGCGCAATTTACAGGGTACGGGACGGAGCGGCCATTTGATCGCACCGCGGGTACTTGTGCAGAAGCGGCGCGAAAATCGCTGCGTTGCAGCCAATGTCATCAGGCCAGTCATTCATAGTCACGGGGAAGCCTTGATCACATACTCCTCTTTCGCCGCACTCAGGCCAGACAATTTCTTTCGGTAGTTCACTAAGGATCTTGGTCACCGGCAGTTTCAAAAACTACCTGCCCTGGCGGTACTTGCATTGCGACAAGGGAAACTTCCTTGACTCTATTCTGGCTAAGGACCACAAAAGTGCATTGGTGAAAATTACTCGTCGCCGCGATGCTGCCGGCTTCGATGATCCAATGGCCTTCAGAATAACTGTAGCATGTGCCCCAGCATAGGAACGGGTTTCGCTGGGGTCTTCGCTATGAGCTCGTTCCTCGCAAGCATTCGCAACTGTCACCCGCCATACACCAGTTATCGCGTGACCCAGGAAAGAAGGCGCCGTATGAACAGCACATGGCTCATAAATTGCGTGCTTGATGCCCGATAGATCAGGTCTCAGGCTCCGTTTCAATCAGTCATTAATCGTGTTTACGCGCTGCATTCTTTGTTTGATCCCGGCACTCTTGGTGTTGCTCTCAGGAACGCAGCTTCCTGCCCAAGTCGCAGGCAATGCTGATGGATCGGTCTGTGACGAAGGCTTCGAAAACAAGAACGGATCGTGTCAAAGAACAGACGTACCAAAAAACGCATATTTGACGGGTAGCTCCTATGGCAGCGGCTGGGAATGCAATCATGGTTTTCAAAACGTTGGAGAACTCTGTGAGGAAATAAGAGTTCCGGAAAATGCCTATCTTGCCTCAACCGGAGATCGGTGGGAATGTAACCGGTTGTTCCAGCGTATCGGGGACGAGTGTGAAGAGGTGATTTCACCTCAAAATGGGTACGTCGAAACTAGGTTTGGCGCACAAGAAATACACTGCAACTGGGGATTTCGTAAGGAGGACCAAGATTGTGTTGCGATTAATGTCCCGAGCAACGGCCGCCTGACTGACAAAAACAGCGCGGATGGTTGGGTGTGCCTCAGAGGTTACAGGGCAGCGGAGAGTAGCTGTGAACCTGTGGCAATTCCACAGCATGCATATCTTGCGCCTGAAACCTTTTCTGGATGGAAATGCAAACGAGGTTTTCGCGCAAACCGGGACAGATGCATTGCGATCCGTGTCCCTTCAAATGCTCACTTGAATCGGAGAGGTGACGGTTGGGAATGCAATCGGCCGTTTACACGACAGAACGATAAGTGCACCGAAAATGTGCCGCGACAATAGGTTGGTGGGAACCAATACCTCCTGACAAATCCGGAAGGACGAATCCGTGAACCATAACTCGATTGACGAAAACCTGGGCAAAATACTCAAGGCCGAAAAGGCGCAACGCTGGTCCTACAGCATAAAGATGTTTGTCGCGTTGGCGGTGTTTGTTGCGGCCATAATTGTGGTGGTGTTTCTCTGATGCGTAAAAGCACCCCTCAGGTTAGCCTCCGGCACCCAAAATCGGCAATTCGCGACCTAGATCAAAGAGAATTTCAGGAACGCAGTGTTCGTAAGTCGCGGAACGCTGACGTAGCCGGTGTGATTGAGGAAGAGTTTGGCAAGTACTTGATTAAGGCTGGCATTCTGAGCGGTAACAGCGTTGCGCGCGCATTCCCCAAGCCACCAGCCAAAACGCAGGCAATGATTGCTGATGCAGTCGGCGAAACACCAGCATTGGCCATTGAAGCATTGAAAGAAATTCTCGAAGAACGAGACAGGAAACGTAGCGGTCAACGCCGTTTGGAGGGAAACTCCGGCACCTTCGTTCCCAGTGAAAGAGAATATGCAGAGGCATTGCGCCAGATCAGGCTCACCCCTGCGCAGGTCACAATGCTCAAAGCACTTACTATCGCAGGTAGGGAAGGTCTGACCATTGGTCACTTGTCTCAGGCAGCCGGTTACAAATCACGCGAGGCCTCCATCAAGGTTTTCAAGAAAATCGGACTATTGATCGCAGAATATCTGGAACTGGACCTACCCGAAGCCGGATCGGTACAGAATGATGGCGCCGCTCAGGTCCTGGCATTTTCTCACATCGAAAGTGACGATGAGCCAGCAACTTGGATTATGCATCAGGAACTGCGCGTCGCCGTCCGTTCCGTTCTATGACGCAAAATCAAGCACCTGATTCCGAAGAGAGTTCCTGACCGTTCCAAATGCACGAAAGGTTGCACACGTAGCTTATGCTGGAGAAGAAACCATACCCGCTCGACCTGATCTATGTACCTGTGAAGCGTGCAAAAACACTTGATCAGCAAAAAGTCCTGACGCTGGCCGAAGATATCCTGAAGAACGGCCAGAAGACCCCGATCCAGATACGCGCGGACAACAAGAGGTTCGTGCTGATTGAAGGCCTTCACCGACTGGAGGCCATTCGCGCCCTGGGCGGTGATACTGTCGAAGCCTTTTTGGTGCGCGCCAGATTACACTAAACTCTTGTTGGGATTGGCGTTCGACAAAGCCTGAGAAAACGTCAGCAGGCGCTGACTTTCTTCATCCCAAAGATGCAATCGTGCGCAATGAAGGCTCTCATATAGAGTAATACGCTGGCAATTTTCCAACTCGGAATGGTCACGCAAAACCTCGTTTAGCCTATAAAACGGTATGCGGCTGGCAAGGTGGTGAACATGGTGCACACCGATATTGGCAGAGAACCACCGCAGGATGCCTGGCAGGGCATAGTGAGAACTTCCATAGAATGCGGCGTTCTGAAGATTCCACACTTCTTCCCGCTCCCAAGTCGTGTGTTCAAACTGGTGTTGAATATAGAATAGCCAAATACCAATCGACGCGGCGACGATCATGGTTGGAAGGAATACAAAAACCAGTACATCCAGGCCTCCGGTCCAAAAAATCAGAGCCAGGATCACCGCAATCGCGGCGTTTGTTCCCATAGCACTTGCCCAATACAGCCAGCCTGACCGCATGAAACCAAAAGGCAAACGATTTTGAAGAAAGAACGTGTAGACCGGTACGATACAGAACAGGAAGAAGGGGTTCCGGATTAACCTGTAAGCGGCACGACCGGACCACTTGCGCTTCAGGTATTCCTCTACAGTCAACGTAGGGATATCGCCCATCCCGCGCCGATCAAGGTTGCCGGTTGAGGCGTGGTGAATCGCATGGCTTTGCCGCCAGACGTCATAAGGTGTGAGGGCGAGAACACCCAGGACCCGGCCTGTCCAATTGCAAACGGTACGGTTTCTAAAGAATGATCCGTGACCACAATCATGCATGATGATGAAGATACGCACCAGAAATGCGGCGTTCAGGATGGCCAGTAGAGCAGCGACCCAGATACTAAGGGATAGCGCAAACCACGCTGCGCCCCATAGCGCGAAAAAGGGGATGACAGTGATTGTCAGTTCAAAAACGCTACGCTTCGTATCGGGCACACGGTATTGCGCGAGCGCCCGGGTCAATTCCTGCTGTTGCAACTGACTTGTTCTCCAAGGGCTTTTAGCAGCCCATTGTGCAAACGGGCACCCCATAAGGGTGCCCGTAAAAGGTCAGGCCAGTGCCAGATTGGCGGCGCTGTCGCGCCCGTCACGGCCAGCTTCGACGTCGAAGGTAACCTTCTGGCCGTCCTTCAATTCGCTGATGCCGGAACGCTCAAGTGCTGAGATATGCACGAACACATCGCGCTTGCCATCTTCAGGTTCGATAAAGCCAAACCCTTTGGTCGAGTTGAACCATTTTACTGTGCCATTTGCCATGGTGGAAGTCTCCTAATACTTGCCGCCCGCATCATTGCGGCGACTCGGCGTGGTCGGTCTGAATCGAAAGACTGAACGCCGAATTTGGGAGACAGCAGGTCGAAAAAGAAAAACGTTAGCCTTGTGTATATGGACTTCGAGTACGCACGATACAAGCCTTGATACAATAGAAAGCAACAGAAGATCTGAGTCCGCCTAGCCCAAGTTAGGACAAGGATAAGCAGAACCATTGCTCTGTGGTTCGGAATTCAGAGGTCGGCTTCTGATAAAGCCGGCCGAGTGCGTATGCAGCAAATTGATTGCTCAGGAACGGCAGGTAGGGCTGTCTGTCCGAATTCACCGCGCGCTACAAGAACACCGTGGCGATGCACAAATGTTCATTGATTGATGGAAACATTGCTAAATCAACGAGTTGACCTCTCTAACGAACGGTAGATTCTGCGCGGCCCGAATCTTGGGTCATGCTGCGTTGGCATAGGGCGACTGCGAGCCTCAAAGTGCCATTAGTAGGTCCGTATCTGCGTAAGCATCGGGCAAGAAACGTTCCCGATGTTACAGTTGGCCGTAAGTTCATTCAGGGCGGCCTCCAATCGCTTAAGTTCGATTATCTTCATACGCACATTGGAGATATGAAGCTCGGCCAGTTCCTTAACGGATTGGCAATCCTCGCTATCACCTTCGGACAGGTTGAGAAGCACCTTTGCATCGGCAAGCGAAAAACCCAAGTCTCGGCACTTCCTTAGAAAACAAAGCCGTCCCACATCGTGCGCAGAGTACATGCGTCGATTATTCGATGCCCTTTCTGGTTTCGGCACGATCCCTTCGCGTTCGTAGTAGCGGATAGTTTCAATTCCGACACCGCTTTGCCGGGATGCCTCCCCAATCGCAAACATGTGAGATTTCCTGTCTTGATCCTGTAGTGGCTACAGAAGTTATACGAGAGGTTGTTGTCTCTACAACTCCGCGCGACGTAGTCCATCAGGGAAACAGAATGCAGAAGTACCTTAGCCTCAGCTATTTGGGATCGCTATCAGCGCTTGGCGTCGCGACTTGCTGCGTTTTGCCCGTGATGATGATGTTACTGGGGCTGGGCGGCAGTTGGTTGGCAATCTTTGGGAAGGTTGCGGCAGCGAGTTACTATGTGCTGACGATTTCAACGGCGCTCGTCGCGATATCGTGGCTGGTATCTTATCGGCGCGGTTCCTTACCGACGTTAAAATGGCGGCTTGCAGGAACAACTCTAATCACCGGCGTGGCTTGGGTCGTTGTGTTTAACGAGGCACGGATTAACGATTACCTGATCATGCAGATGTGAGACTATGACAAAACAAACTGTAGTCCTAGAAAGCACCCTGATTTGCCCGAAGTGCGGCCACAGCGAAACCGAGCAAATGCCAACGGATGCTTGCCAGTGGTTCTATGAATGCAAGTCGTGCAAAACAGTTTTGAAGCCGTTGGAAGGCGACTGTTGTGTTTACTGTTCATATGCCACGGTCCCGTGTCCACCAATTCAGCTAGGCGATAGCTGTTGCGGATGAAGTGAAGGACGGCTTTGTTGAGCAAACTGTGAGCTGCCGCCGCGAGCATCGCTGCTATTTGCATGAATGACAGTTCTTTCCGCTGCTTGGCCGCACAAGATATTCGGCAGTTGCAGTGTTGTTACTGCTGCAAACGCATGCAGCAATAAAATCCAGGGTACAGGTTGGGCTCAATCCGGTCGTTCGCTGCACTCGGCGTGAACGACCGCTACGCGGACGAAGCAGACAATCGGGTGTGGAGCGACAAGTACGGCTAACGGCCCAAAGCCGACATCCAGCCGTCTACAGGGATGCTGTACCGCGGCTCAGCAATGCTGCCGTTCGCCGCATATGCACGATACCATGCCGGATCGACAGTACGTAAGTGATCAAAATGGTAGTGCCTGCAATGGTCAGTAGGGCGCCGTCTACAAGTTGCGGGTGAGATCGAGAAAGACCGGGCCGTTCGGTTTGAAACTTCGATCTCCCGCCGTAAGTATAGGCCGTTTTGCTACAACAAAACTGATGTTGTTCAAGCACTGCGATTAATTAGGCAGGTGCAACGGTGTGATGCGCTTTATCAGGTTGCCAAAGATGTAGAGCCAGATCCTGCGTCCATTTTGTTGAAAAGTTGATTTGACGCTCGTTGTGGTCTTTTGCCAACCTCCAAACAGTCAGCATTTAGGGAATCACTTGAAAATGAAATCAGGATACAGCGCGCTCGCGCTAGCTATTTTGCTCGCAGGCTCGCCGCTACTTGCTCAGCAAGCCGACACCGTTTTCCTGAGTGAAAACATCATCACGTCAAACCCCGAGTTGCCACTGGCGCAATCCGTGGCGGTTGCGGGAAACACGATCATTTGTGTACGCACTGATGACAGTTGCCGCGAGTTGGCAGGCGATGGCACCCAGATCGTGGATGCGGGCACAAATACCGTTATGGCTGGTATCATCGACACTCACTTGCACACACGCATCTTTGGGCAGACGCATTTCGTCATGCTCAACCTGTTCGGTTACAACGATGCGTCGCGTGAGGAGGTTGTCGAAGTAATCCGGGAGTACGCGGCGACGCTCGGGCCAGATGAGTGGGTGATCGGCGGCGGTTGGTCCGACGCGCATTTTCAGAATCCCACCAAGGAAGAACTGGACGAAATCGTTGGTGGACGCCCTGCATTGATCTCCGACAATACGCAACATAACGGCTGGTATTCGACGAAAGCTCTGGAATACCTCGGGATCACTGCCGATTGGGAGCCACCGAAAGGCGGCTACATGCCTTTGAATGACGCTGGCGATGAACCTTCCGGACTTTTGCAGGAGAAAGCTCACCTTTCGACAGGGTTTGTCGAACAGCACAAACTCTATTCTTTTGAGAAACAGGAGGAAGCGATTATTGGTGCCGCTCGCGTGCTCAACGCGGTCGGGGTCACCGGTGCAACGGAAGCTGCCGCCGGGTCCAAGGAGGGGGCAGATGACGTCTACGTCCGTTTGGCGCAAAAAGGAGAACTAACACTCAGGCACGAATTAGCCATGGTGTTCTGGGGCACCGGCACGCCAGAGGGCGATACCGCAATGATCGAACAATTAGAGATACGGCGGGCCGCAGTCGAGGATGCGGGCGTTGATCCCAGTATTCTCCATGCGAACACTGTGAAGTTCGCTATTGATGGAACACCGGGGCGTTTTGCCTATATGGAAGGCCCGTATCTGGACGGCACACGGCCGGATATGAACTTTCGACCAGACAACCTTGCAGAGATTTTCGACGCACTAACAGAGCGTGATTTTACCTTGATGCTGCACGTTGAAGGGAACGCGGGGATCCGCCGCTCGCTCGACGCGCTGGAATTTGCACATGAAACCGGCGAGCCCCTTCGCGACGACATCCCTCAGATTTTCACGCATGTTGACCATTTGTCTATCGACAACGCTCGTCGCATGTCTCGGCTCGGGGTTTCCGGGCAGCTTCAACTTCACTGGGCTGATCCCACCGAGGAGTACTTTCGTAATGTGACCAGTCAGAACCTGCCAAAAGAGGTGCTGGAGCGTATGTACCAGTTCAAACTCGTGACCGAGTTCATGGAGTATGGATTTGGACCTGACGCGCCGACGTCTCCTGTGTTTTCGCCGTGGGAAGGAATGGAGATCGGCATGACACGACAGGCTATGGGAACACCCGGCGGTCTTGTCATGCCCGGTGAACCATTGACCTTTGAAGAGGTTATCCATGGCTCGACCCTGGGTAGTGCACGCCTTCAGGATCGGGGCGATGTGTTGGGGAGTCTCGAGGAAGGCAAGATTGCAGACATCATCGTGCTCGACCGAGATATTCGCAGACAGGCCGAAGAGAACGTTTTTGAATTTCACAAGACTGAAGTGCTGCAAACCTATTTTGGCGGCGAACTGGTCTACGATATTGATCGCGACGGCGAACCGGACAAACTATTGACCGAGCCGGAGTGGGAAGAAGGCGACGACGAGAAACTGCGCCGAGGCGTCGCAGTTACTAGCGTGAGAGTGTCTGAGGGATGACGAGTCCGCTGTCAGCTTTTGCGATTGGCGCTCTGTTTGGTCTGATATCTCTCCCGGTTGCGGCACAAAGCATTGAGAGCGCATGGCAGCGCGCGATTGCGGGCCAGCAACCCGGTGGTATGCCGTTTGATCCGCTTGCAGCTCCGCTTGATTTGACCCGAACGCCAGTCAGTGTAGCGCCGCAAAACATGTCGACAGGTACGCGTGTGATTGGCTGGCAGGATCTGCTACCAGTGCATGTCTCCAGCGAAACGCCCTTTGCCGACATGCGACCGTTTCTGCGCGACGCCATGCGCATCCACGTCGAATGGCGCACGTCGACACCGCGCGAACGGGAAGATATGGCACTATTTGAACGCCACGAAGCTGCTCTTACACTCCTCTCAATGCATCAAGTTGACGTAGACGGCCTGATGAGAGAGCGGCGGAACATCATCGCTCAGAATGGCAAAGCAAGGCGCGCACCCAACCAGAACATTCTCGGACAATCTATACGGCTTGCCGGTTACGTTGTCCCGCTCGCCTTCGAAGAGAAAAAGGTGACAGAATTCCTGTTTGTGCCAGTTGCAGGTGCCTGCGTTCACACGCCAACACCGCCTCCAAACCAGATTGTCCATGTGGACTATCCAAAGGGTGTTGCCTTCAGCTCAATCTTCGAAGCTTTCTGGATCGAAGGAGAATTGAACGCCGAGGATACACGGCGCGACGTCGTCTTTTTTGATGGCGCTGCAAACATTGAGGCGCAATATAGCCTGAAAGCAAAGACCGTAGAGGTCTACAATTCTTGGTGAAATCAATCGTCAGCCATGATTGATGCTTGAGCCATTTGATAGAGAGAATGTCCAAACGAACTTATGGATCCGTTGCCCCTTACCGGACATTTGAGCTCGAATAGACAGAAGGGCGCAATCTGCGGACGGCCTATTGGGGCCAAGCCGCACGCAGCTATTCTCCACTTGTGAGACAAGCAACAGACGATTTATTGGCTATTCTGAAACGGCCCGAGCTCCTCTGGCCCAGGCTTTCAGGCAAAGAAGTTCTGCGGCGATCATTGCGGCTGCGTTGGAGGTCATCTCCGCATGATCAAACGGGGGGGAGACTTCGACCACATCCATGCCGACTGGATCGAGCCCCTTCATGGCCCGGATTATGGCGAGCGCTTGGTAGCTGGTAAGCCCGCCCGGGACCGGTGTGCCCGTCCCGGGAGCAGTGGACGGATCGAGGCAGTCTATGTCGAAGGTCAGGTAGGTCGGACCATCCCCAGCGGTGGACAAAATGGTTGCGGCAATCTCTTCAGCTGGAGCAGCATGTACGGCGTCTGCATGCAAGATTTTCATGCCATAGGTCTCTTCGCCCTCGAAACAGGTGCGGATGCCCACCTGAACGGTCCGTTGCGGATCTATGATGCCCTCGCGAACCGCTAGGTTGAACATACTGCCGTGATCCATGCGTCCACCCTCGTCGGGCTCGACGTCCCGATGGGCATCAAACTGGATGAGACCGATTGGGCCGTACTTCTCAGCATAGGACTTAAGTACCGGATAGGTGATGAAATGATCGCCGCCCAGAACAAGGCTGGCCGTTCCTCCCGAGATTATCTCCGATATGTGGCGCTCTATGGCCAACGGGACGTCTTGGGGCACGCCCCAGTCGAAAACGCAATCACCGTAATCGATTGCTGCAAGCGTATCGAATGGATCAAACCGCCAGGGCCAAATTGGGCCCCAGGCATGTTGAGCGCTTGCCTTGCGAATTGCCTCTGGGCCAAAGCGGGTTCCAGGACGGTTACTCACAGAAAGATCAAAGGGAACTCCGGTGATCGCTACATCCGCCCCCTCAAGATCCTTTGTGTATTTGCGGCGCATAAAACTCAGAGCGCCGGAATAACTGGGCTCAATCTGTGAACCTTTGAGTGCGCCACGGGTAAAGGCGGCATCGATGCCATAGGATTTAAGGTCTGTAGCCATGGTGTTTTGGTCAGTTTCTTGTGATAGGTTTCATGGCTTTTTCTATTCTCATTATCGGCTGGATGCTATCTGGTGATCTTGATCTTGCAGCCGATTTTCGGCGGCGCAGTGATTATCTTAGTTGCAAAATCAATCGAATGTCAGCTTTCGGCAGAGGTCCTTGCCTATTATGCGGACACAACGAAAGTCAGCTTTCCGCCCTTGAGTGACGAATACTGCGCTCATCATCTATGTCTGCTTTGGGCTCGGTGCGGTCATCTGAGTCTTTCTGTCAGATGGCTGCTTAGGGACGAATAGCAGTCTTTGTTTAAAGACAACCATTCTGTTTACTTCGCGTACACCCACATCTGCTGTTCGGCGGGCAGAGTGCCGTTGATGGTCAGTATCAGATCGTTGAGCAGGATCAGGGGCGAAGATCCCACCATTGTCATTGTGCCGCCCAGAATGGCGCAGAAACCCATCGGCATCAGTAGAAGCGACATCGACAGGTCAGTTCGCACGGAAATGCGCGACACAACCGGCAGAAACAAAGCAGCTGCGCCCACGTTTTGCATAAAGGACGAGATGACGCCCACGATCGAAGAAATCAGCAACATGATCCGGGTGTCGGTCGTGCCACCCACGCGCATGATCCAGCACGCAACGTGCGAAAGAACACCGGTACGGTCTCGCCCGGCGCCAATAATCATGACGGCAATGATCGAGATCACCGCGTTGCTTGCAAAGCCGTCAAACAGATGTCGCGGATCGGCAAGGCCCTGCAGCCCGGGTATGGCCGAAAGCACCCCCAATGTGACCATGATCAGCATGGCCGCCACATCGACCCGGACAATTTCAGAGACGAAGAGAAACACGGTCACGCCCAGCAGGATCAACACTATGATCATTTCCGTCGTAAGCCCGAGTGTTTCCATCATGTACGTCCTTGGCTTTTGTATTGGACTGATCCGATAGCTTGGGACCAGAATAATCGTGCCCAAAAAAGAAACCCCCACCGGAAGTGCTGGCGAGGGCCAAGTCTTAGGGAGTTCAGTCGGTCCGGGCGTGCCGCGCGCGAATAGCATTCAGCAGCGGCCGTGGGTTGTTACAGCGATCGATGGCACCGTTTCGCACGAAATAGCCCCGGTCCACATCGACCAGAGTATCGCAAAACACGCGCGTGTTTCTGAGCCTTGGCCGGGTATCCATCGCCTCAATAACCCGTGCAGCGGTCGCATCATCGTCGGTATGCGGCACGGCGGGGTTATCTCCGGCGACGCGTAGATGCACCGATGCTTTCAGCCCGTGGACGGCAGTCGCGTGGTCCATTGCGGTAAGCCGTTCGGCCACCGGATCGGTATTTCCCAATCGGAACACCGCACCCACGATCCCGCAAGATTTCTGCATCGCAGCCAGCGCTGCCAATTGGTCGGAATCCGTCGCATTGAACCCGTGGTTAATGACATGGAAATAAGTGCCCTCGGCCTTAATGTCATCCTTGGTTCGCATTCGTGAGACATAGATCGGCAGGCCGGTCGTCTGATGCGCCCTGGTCAACAGATCAGAAGAGGCCTCGACATCGCACCAATTCAGCGAAATCTCCCAATCCGCCAGATTGCTTGCTTCGGCCGCGATCATGTCCAGCACGGTTTCATTGACACTCCAACCGAACAGCGTGGTGCGAAATCCCAGATGTTTGAGCACGGCCAATCGCGCACGTCGCGCAGGGTCCAGCAGATCATGCAGCGGAATGCGAATATCCCTGACGCCCATCTCTTGCAGTGCCAACAGGTGATAATCGTTTCGCACAGGCTTTCGGTCGAACTCGTCCAACCCACCGCTGGGTGGCACCTCCGAGATTTCGGCCCAGTTCTGCCTTAGATCGAACCCGATCAGTGGATTGGCCTTTTCCCTTGGTTCTGGGGCCAGTTCCAGTATCTCGCCTGCTGGCTTTTCTCCCGGTTCAAGCTCAACCCCGTTCGTCCGCACGAATTTCGCGACATGGCCACTCTCGTAAACATTCACCACGAAGTACCCCAGCTTGGCAGCGTCATTGCGGCCGAACTCGCTGCCTTCGCGCGGGGTGGCGCGCAGCATTTCCGAATAATCCTGCCGGACAAAACTGGTCGCTGGAGCCAAGTAGAAATCCGTCTCGCCATAGCGATCATACCAGAAATTATGGGCATGACCCGAGAACATGGCCTCGATCCCATGTTTTTTGAGCAATCCCAACAGCCAACCCCGCCCCGGCTGATCCGTGTTGTCATAATGGTCCAGCTCATCCGGGTAACACAGATAGGCCGGGTGGTGCAGCATCAGCATTACGCGCTGACCTTGCGCCGTCGCCAGTTCGGCCTCGACCCAGTTTCTTTGATCCGCTTCTGCCTGCAGTCCGGAGTTGATCAACTGCGCATTCAGAAGAATGAAGCGCACCCCACCTTTTTCGAAACTTTGATAATGAGCGCCGAACTCCCCTTCCCATGCACTGATCATTGCGGGAGTGGTCGGGATTGCCGGCCCGCCACTGATCGGAGTGTCACCGATGTCGTGATTGCCCGGCAACACGTGGATCGGCACGTTCAGGTCGGAGACAATCTCGCGGTAGACTTCAGCGGCCTGCGCATACAGCACGCCCGTTTCGGGCACCGGATGAAGCAGATCTCCGAGGTGGATGACAAAATCAACCACTCTGCGATTGATATCCGCGACAACATAGCGAAAGCGTCGATTGGCGCGGGCATTTACCGGAAATGGCGAGTTGCATGCGTCTTCATCCGGATTGACATGCGTATCCGAAATCACCGCAAAGCTGTATGCAAAGCGCCCCAGACCAGCGTTGTCTGCATTAACCATGGTCTTGTCCTTGTCTTTCAGATTATCCGCCAGTCGTCAGCACAGACGCCTGCCCTGTGCGCGAGGCGCGAATACGGGACCGGATCAGCACGAATATCGACACAGCGGTGAGCAGCCAGAACAGCCAGCAAATCGCGTTTCTAACAAAGATTGACAGGCTGCCGTCAGACAACAGCAATGATTGGCGGAAGTTATCCTCAAGAAGTGGCCCAAGAACGAAGGCGATCAGGAATGGTGCGACCGGGACATCCAATCGCAGCATCGCGAAACCAACGAGTCCCATGCACAGCATAACCAGAATGTCGAACAGGTTGTTGTTCACTGCATAGGCGCCGTAGACGCACAGCGTGAAGACGATCGGGTAAAGGATGCGGTTCGGGATCAGGGCCACACGGCTAAAGGTTTTGATGGCGGCCTTGCCTACGATGAACAGATAGGCCGAGCTGAGCAGGATACCCATGAACAGCGCATAGATCATCGGCAGGTTTTCCGCGAAGAGGATGGGGCCTGGGCGCAACCCGTGGATCATGAACGCACCCAGGATCACTGCCGTGATCACATCACCGGGAACACCCAGCGCCAACAACGGGATCATCGTCGCCCCGGCGACGCCGTTGTTCCCCGCCTCGGCTGCGGCAACGCCCTCGGGCTCACCCTTGCCGAAGTTTTCGGGATGTTTCGAATTTCTGCGCGCCTCGCTGTAGCTCAGGAAGGCCGCCGGAGCGCCGCCGATGCCGGGGATGGCACCGAGAATAACACCGATGAAGCTGCCACGGATGACCGATTTCAGGGTTTTGCGGAAATCAGCAAAGCTTGCACCTTTACCCAGTTCCTGACGCTGCGCTCCCGGAGGACGCGGGCGGCGTGTTGCACGGTCGAGGATTTCGGGGATGGCGAACAGGCCGATGAGCACCGGAATAAAGTTCAGCCCGGACATCAGTTCGTAATTGCCAAAAATGAACCGGTTCGTGCCGTAGATCAGGTCAAGCCCAACGGTGGCCAGCATCAACCCGAGGCAAGCAGACAGGATGCCTTTGGTCAGGCTCGGGCCCGCAACACCGGCGATGATCGTCAGAGAAAAGACGATCAGAGTGAAGAACTCCGGCGGCCCAAAGCGCAATGCAAATGTTGCAAGGAACCCGGCGAACAGGATCAGCGCGATGTTCGAGATCAGGTCAGCCACACAGGATGCATAGAGCGCGATATCCAGCGCTTTTCTCGCCTGCCCTTTCTGGGCCAGCGGGTAGCCGTCTAGAATGGTACATGACGCCGCTGGTGTCCCGGGTGTTTTGATCAGAATTGCCGTAAGGGACCCACCATACAACCCGCCCTTGTAGACACCCAGCAACAAAAGGATGCCGGTCACAGGCGGCATCGTAAACGTAAAAGGAAGGGCCAGAGCCACACCCATCGGCGTCGTCATCCCCGGTATCGCACCGATGATCGTGCCGATCAGAACGCCGATGCCGATGACCAGAATGTTCTCGAAGCTGAGGAATAGCTGGAAAGCTGTGGAAATATTCTCGATCATGCTCAGGTTCTCCTCAGCCTAGCGTTTCGAAAATGCCAAGGGGCATTGGCACGCCTGCGACGTGCAAGAAGAACAGATACAAAAGAATGGGAAGAACGATGCTGATCGGTACGATGTAGTACCATTTCCTCTCGCCGAAAAAGAGCATCATAGAGAGCATCAGAACGATGGAACTGGCGACGACGCCCAAAGTTGTCAAAGCAAAGTAGAACGCGAACAGTGCAAATATCAGAATGACGGTACGCAGGGTTCCGGGAAGCGTGTCCAGTTTGTAAACAGCGTCAGCTTCGGCATCCTCGTCCGGATCAATTTGCGGCGTTGTCAAAAAAAAGGATTCGGCCAGCAAGCACAGTGCGACCAGAACTACGGCAATCGATATCACGCGGGGCCAGAACTCTGGCGATAACGCCGAAATCTCCACCGAACCCGGTGAATCGACACCTGCCGGGATAAGGATGATCAAGGTAATAATACCAAGGACAAGAAACAGCGCCCCGGCAAAAATGTCTCTTTTCTTTGATTGGTCCATTACCTGCCCCCTCCCTTGAGCACGTTCAGATCAAGTTCGGCGTTTGCGATGTTTTCATTGAGAGACATCAACCTCGCCGCACCCATGTGTGTCATTGCAGTGGACTTGATTCTGATCGGCTGCTGCAGATCGGCTTTCAGGTTGTCGATCTGCTTTCGAAACGCATCTACATAGATAGGCGACTGCGCCAGCGGACCGGCTAGCAATACCAATTCGGGCTGCAGAACCGTCAGGCTGAGCGAAAAGCAGTTTGCCGCACTGGCGCCAAAATCCTGCAAGGCCGACCGGTATTCCCCGTCCGCCTCATTTGCAGAAGAGACAATATCCCAGATTTTCTGGGCTTTTTCCTGATCGGACAGCGCATTAAACACTTTTGGAGCCAGAACCTGACGCAACAACGCCTTTCCCCCGCACAGGTCGGACAGGGCAACAGGCATGTTGGACCCCACACCTTCGGTGGTTTTTGCTTCGGTCAGAACACCGCCAACCCGGCCAATCCCGCTGTAAGGCTCGCCATTGACCTGCAGACCAATACCAAACCCCATCGCGCAATAGATCACGGCGACATTTTCAATATTCCGCGCCGCCCCAAAGGTAGCTTCCGATTGGCAGATCGCAGCGCTTGGCGTCTCCAGCACAACAGGAACTCCAAGCTCCTCTCTCACGATCCCGCAAACATTGGTCTCGTCGACCCAACCGAGCGTGGGCGCAGAAATGACAATTCCGCGGGCTTTGTCCAGATTGCCGGCGACGGTCAGCCCAACCCCGAAAAGTCGATCCTTATCCGGGACATGCCCTTCAATCAGGGCTTTGGCTTGTTTGCAGCACGCCCTGATGAAGCTAGCGCCATCGGTCAGCCCGGCCCCGCCCGCATCCCATGATGCAATACGATTGTTCGAAAGATCAGCAAGTGTGACCACCTGCTGGTACGCGTTGATGCCGATACCGATCACATAACCACCAGACCGGTCCATGGTCAGCTTTTTGGTTCTTGGCCCCCTGCGCCCTTCGGGCTGAGACACGCCGACCTCTTGAACCAGACGCGCTTCGATCAGTTCGCGCGTGATCCTTGAAACGCTCGCAGCATTCAGCGCGAGGTTATCTGCGATCTGCGTTCGAGAAATGGTTCCTGACCCCAAAATCTCTCCAAGAACCCTCTGCCGGTTCCCGCGACCAATCTCTTCCTGTGACCAACCTGCCATTTTGCACCTCCTGAATGTATTTTTGCTTAATTATTTACTTACTGCAAGTATTTTATTATGATGAGTCCCACTCGATTCAGGGAGACGCAACAAATGACACTAAGAACCACAGTAACCGCCGCGCTCAGCAGCCTTGCCCTGCTCGCGATCCCGGCGGGAGCGTCAGCGCAAGATTATCCAAACAAACCAGTGACTTTAGTGGTGCCTTACGGCCCCGGAGGCGCTGCTGATCTGGCCGCACGCACCCTCAGCACAGAAGCACCGGACTATCTGGGTGAGAACATTCTGGTCGTAAACAAGACAGGTGCAGGTGGAGTCGTCGGTTCGACTCAGGTCGCCAAATCACGCCCCGATGGTTACACCCTGTTGATGGCGCGCGTTGGCTCTCAGGCCACCGTTCCGGCGATCAACCGCACAATCCCCTACAAGTGGGACGACTTCACCTTTCTGGGTCTGATCGAAATGAACCCGTTTGTGTTGGGCGTCAGCGCGGACTCGCCCTATCAGAGCTTTGATGAACTGAAAGAAGCAATCGCCAATGGCGAGCGCCTTTCTTATGCGTCCGCCGGTGTTGGCACTCTTCTGCATATGGCGATGCTGATCATGCTAGACGATCTGGGCGTCGATTCCGAAGCGTTGATCCATGTCCCATTCAAAGGCGGCGGCAAGGCCACCGCAGCGGTTGTCGGCGGCCATGCGGACCTGATCTTCCACAACCTTTCGGGCCTGTCCGGAGCCATCGAATCCGACCAGATCCGCCCCTTGCTAACCACCACACCTGAACGCTTTGCCGCGATCCCGGATACGCCAACCGCACAAGAGCTTGGCCATCCGAACCTTGAAAACGTGGTCGGCTGGACTGGCGTCTGGGGACCTAAAGACCTGCCCGAAGACGTCGTGGCGAAGTGGGTCGAAGTTCTTGGCGCGATCTCGGCTGATGAAAGCTGGGTAGAAACCACCGAAAAACTGGGCTCGGTCCCCACGGTCCTGTCACCAGATGAAACCAAGACATTCGTCGAAGGTCAGGTTCAGACCTTCAGCGACACTGCCGAAAAGTTGGGAATGGTAATCCAGTAACAACCTCGGCATCCCGGGCGGCCCTCCCCTCTTTTGCCGCCCGGGACTAATCCTCTTAGTTTTCAGGAAACGAATATGGCACGTCCAAACATCCTATTCATTCAGGCGGACCAGCTCGCAGCAAATGCGCTGAAAGCCTATGGCAACAAGACCGTCAAAGCACCCAACATTGACCGGCTTGCGGAGAATGGAGTGGTGTTTGAGAACTGCTATTGCAACCTGCCCATGTGCGGACCGTCCCGTGCGTCGATGCACGCAGGAAAGCTGCCTTTCTCTATCGGCATGTATGACAACGCCAGCGAATTCCACGCCGACATTCCGACATTCGCACACTACCTGCGCAGTATGGATTACCGGGTCGAGATGTCCGGCAAGATGCACTTTGTCGGCCCGGATCAATTGCACGGCTATGACAAACGTCACACGACCGAAATCTACCCGGCCAACTTCGCCTGGACTGTCGACTGGTCCAAGGGGCGCGAATACAAGCCCACCAACCTGACAATGGCCCCGATTCTGGAAAGCGGCCCAGCGATCCGCACCATGCAGATGGATTACGATGACGAGGTCGAATACCACGGTGTTCAGGCCCTGTATGATCTGGCCCGAAAAGGCGACGATCGCCCGTTTATGCTGACAGTGTCCTTCACGTCTCCGCACTCGCCCTTCGTGATCGGACAGGAGTATTGGGACCTCTATGATCATGACGAAATCGAATACCCGGCGGTTGCACCACTAGAGCTGAACGAGATGGATCATCTCAGCCGAAACCTGCACTATTGTCAGTCCCGACACGAGTTCACAGTTTCGGCCGAAGATCGCCGCAAAGCCCGCCACGGCTACTACGGGATGATCTCGTATATCGACGAAAAGGTCGGTCGCCTTGTGGACGTTCTGGAAAAGACAGGCCAGATCGGCAACACCATCGTCATCCTGACCGCCGACCACGGCGAGATGATGGGCGAGCGTGGCATGTGGTTCAAACAACACTTCTTCGAATGGGCCTCGAGCGTGCCCTTCATCGTCTACGCGCCGGATCGTTTCAAACCGGCGCGGGTGAGGGAGAATATCTCACTCATTGATCTTCTGCCCACACTCACGGACCTCGCCGCTGGCGGTTCATTCGGGGATTATGCAGCACCCATCGACGGGCAGTCGCTGGTCCCTGCCCTGAATGGCGATACGTCCGATATGTCCGATGTCGTGATCTCGGAATTTGCTGCGGACGGTTCGACCGGTCCCAGCCGGATGGTCAAGAAAGGCCCGTGGAAGCTGATGTGGCTCGAAGGGGTCGATACGCTGCTTTACAATGTCGATGAGGACCCTAACGAGGTGAATAACCGCGCAGCAGACTCCAACTGCGCCGACATCCGGGCCGAGCTAGAGGCGATCCTGTTCGACAACTGGAATCCGGACGAACTGTACGAAACGATCCGAGCCAGTCAGGTTCGACGCCTTGCCATTCACAAGGTGACCGAAGGCGATCCAACCTACGTCTACACCGTCCGCAAGGATGACGATGAACGGTACATCCGCAACGCAGGCGCAGCGGACACCAAGGCTCGTGCGCGGCTTCCCTATGTGGCCCCGGCCAAGCCTGATCTGGTGTGAAAATGTCGTATGATTACATCATCGTAGGCGCAGGCTCTGCTGGCTGCGTCATCGCAAACCGGTTGTCTGCTGACCCAAAAGTCCGCGTATTGCTGCTGGAGGCAGGCGGCAAGGATACCAATCCGTGGATTCACATTCCGGTTGGGTACTTTAAGACCCTGCACAACCCGAACACAGACTGGTGCTATAAGGCCGAGCCCGACCCTGGCCTGAACGGGCGCGCACTGGACTGGCCGCGCGGCAAGACGCTTGGCGGGTCGTCTTCTATCAACGGGTTGCTCTATGTACGTGGCCAGAAAGAGGATTACGACCGCTGGGCGCAACTTGGGAATACCGGTTGGTCATGGGAGGACGTGCTGCCCCTGTTCAAGCGGTCCGAATGTCATGAAGACGCAGACCCAGAGTTGCATGGGAAAGATGGCGAGCTAGCCGTGTCATTGATCCGCGCAAAATCCCCCATCTCTGAGGCGTTCATCGAAGCCGCCGTCGAAATGGGCGTTCCGCGGACCGACGACTACAACGGCACAGATCAGGAAGGTGCCGGCTATTTCCACCAAACCGCGCGCAAAGGGTTCCGCTGTTCTTCGGCTAAGGCATTCCTGACGTCGATCAAAGGAAAGCGTCAAAACCTGGACATCATCACGCATGCGCACACAACCGGGCTTGTGTTCGCCTCCGACGCGCCGAAACAAGTGACTGGTGTCGCCTATGACCGCAAGGGCTCGCCCCAAAAGGCCATGCTGAACCCCGGCGGCGAGGTGATACTGTCTGCCGGTGCAATCGGTTCGCCGCAATTGCTTGAACTTTCGGGCATTGGCAACCCGGACATTCTGCGCGCAGCAGGTGTAGCAGTACGCCACGACTTGCCGGGCGTGGGTGAACACCTTCAGGATCACCTGCAAATCCGCCTTGTGTATGAGGTCAACGTTCCCACACTAAACGACGCGATCAACAACGTCATGCACCGTGCCGGAATCGGCATCGAATACGCCCTGCGCCGCACCGGCCCGATGAGCCTTGGGGCCAGTCAGGTCGCAATCTTCGCCAAATCGATGGAAGGACTGGAAACGCCCGACATCCAGTTCCACTTTCAGCCGCTGTCTGCCGATAAACCGGGGATCGAGATGCATTCGTTCTCGGGCTTTACCTCCTCGGTCTGTCAGCTACGGCCGGAAAGCCGCGGGCACATACATATCTCGTCGCCCAACGCGAAAGCGTACCCAAAGATCGTGCCCAACTATCTGTCGACGACCGGCGACCAGCTTTGCGCCATCCGCGCTGTGAAGTTTGCGCGCGCAATGACAAAGACGAATGCTCTGGCCCCGTTCATCGTACGCGAGCATGTCCCGTCGGGTACGGTTGAGACCGACGAAGATCACCTCGAAGCCGCCCGAAACATGGCGCAGACGATCTATCACCCGACCTCGACCTGCAAAATGGGCGTGGATGATCGAGCCGTCGTCGATCCGCAACTTCGGGTTCACGGCATCCGCGGCCTTCGCGTCGCAGACGCCTCGATCATGCCGGACATCGTCAGCGGTAACACCAACGCACCGGCCATCATGATCGGAGAAAAGTGCAGCGACTTGATCCGCGAAGACCGCCGCAGGTCGGCTTAGGTTCCATATAGGGTTTCGAGCCCTGAACACCGGAGCGGATGTCGTGGCTGAATTTTGCATCACGTTGACCGCGCGGCGATCAATAAGATCGCCGCAGGCAAATCAGTCGGCATCTTCCATTTTTGTCGCATTAAGTTGCGCAAAGAGCTCGGGCCCAACACGATCATACAGATCAAGTTGTGTCTCAAGAAAGTCGATATGCCCTTCTTCGTCCGACATGAGTTTTTCGAACAATCCCATCGAGACATAGTCACCAGCGGCTTTACACACATCCCTTGCCTCTTTGTACAAGGCGCGGGCACTGCGCTCTGCCGCAAGATCGCATTCAAGGGTCTCACGAGGGTTTTCGCCGATCTTCAACGGATCAAGCTTTTGCAGGTTGGGGTGCCCTTCCAAAAAAATGATCCGCTCAATCAGTTTGTCCGCGTGCCCCATCTCTTCGATGGACTCTTCGCGGCTTTTCTTGGCCATGCTCCCAAGACCCCAATCGTCCTGCAGGCGGTAATGCAGCCAGTATTGGCTGACAGCCGTCAATTCATGCCGAAGAGCCTTGTTCAAATATTCAATTACCTTCTTGTCACCCTTCATCTGAAATCTCCCTGGCTTGGTCGCGAATTTGGTTTGAAAAGAGTGCCTTGCGACACAATGGTATCACTTGTTCCGCAAAACCCAAATGGGATCGAAAAATTATTAATAACAATGCGTTGAATGAGTTTCTGACGATTCCCGTTTGATTTGGAAACGTACCGTCGCTGGCTAACGCGGATAACCGGTGGGAAACTGGCGGTCAGGCCCGTTAACGATGACGGACAGGGGGCGCGCAATGCTGTTTCGCTTTTTTCCCAGTCTCCGCCTCACGATCCGGGCCATGTCCGCAAAGGGGCGAAGGCAGACGTCCGATAGGCGAGATGGATGCGCTACGGGCGGTTGCAAACCGAATCTCAGATCCGCGTCCCGCTCGGACAAGTGCAGCGAGCCAAACAGCCAGACCCAAACCGCAAGCGCAACACCGAATTTCTTGTCGTGATGCTCGCGCGATCGAATGGTGCACCTGATGTTGCGCAGGTGAGATAAGGATATGCTCCAACCAGGGCCAATAGCGGATCGAGATGTGAGAATGCCGCAGGTTCGAGCCTGTCACGTGAAAGATGAATGACATGACGTTCACACCCAAAACTGCATAAAGGTCCACCGCGTTGCCAAACAGGAACAGACAGACGGCCATCGTCGTTCCCTGCACGATAGCGCTGCGCAAGCTGAAAAGAATTCCTTCCAACGGATGCGTGCGGTACACCGTGATCGGCGTCATCGTCTCGGCCGAGTGGTGGTTTTTTGGATCGCCCATAACAACGGCCAGTGATGCATCCAGCGGTGCAAAAGGTACTTTGTGAAATCATCGACAATAAAGATGGTGATCGTGAACAGTGCGACAATCACGCCAGTTGGAGCGGCGGAAAACATGCCTTTTTGCAGAAAATCCACGTCGTGCAACGCATAAAACAACATCCGTTGCAATCGCCAGTTGGGACACCAGCAGCGGTGAAACGAACAGCGTGAATACGCGATTTATCACAAAATTCTTGTAATCCGCCTTAGCGGAAGCCGAGAACAAAACCTCGCGGTCAAAAACCTGATGCAGAGCCCGCTTAAGCGAGGGCCTGCGCACCGCCACAAGCCAGACCAGCGCAATCAGGACCGTCAGAAACAAATACCCCAAAAAGACGCGCTTCTTGGGGTTGGAGAAATCTGCAAGGACAGCGTCTCTGTGCTCGAGTATATCCAAGGATTGCCATTCGGCTTGATAACCGGCCGCACTAAATAACGCACCGCCGGAACAGGATCAAAGGACCATTAGTCGTTTTCCGCCGAGGCAATTTCGCCCAGCTTTTCAGCCAGCGCGGCCAGTTCAGCGGTTGCGTCATTGGCGCGCGATTCAATGTCGAACGTGTCGATCAACAGTTTCTGAACCTTCAGCATGTTGACCTGATAGTCGCCCAGCGTCATTTCGCGGCCACGAACAAAGTTGCCGCCGCGTCGATGTCAGACACCATCTTGCCATCGGGCATCGCTGGGCCAAACCCGATCAGCCAATTCAGGTCGATCGCCATTGCGCCCAGGTTGTTCCTGCCGGACGGCAGGGCCATCGAGAAGCCTTTCAACTCACCCCAATGCTTGACGTAGTTGCGCAGCGCTTTGTCGGAGTCCTCACCCGAGCTGATCTTGTCGATGTCTTTGTAGACAGATCCGGCATATTTGAACGTGGCTTCTGCCAGCGTTTTTTCCCAGTTGGCCTCAATGATATCGGCATAGTTCTTCACTTCGGCGCGCTGGTCGTCTGTCAGACCTTCGCCTTTTGCGATGCGATCAGGGCGCGACCATCCCGGAAAGCGTTGAAAATGGTCGCCATGTACTGGGTGTTATTGTTGCCGCCCTTTTCTGCACCGGCGGCATAGTATGCCGGACCAACCCCCCCCTCGGTTTTAAGGTCGATGACACCATCACCGTTGGCGTCCGCAGCGGCCTGGTCCTTTTGTTTGGACACGGCATAGTTCTGCTCGGGCGTCAGGGTCGCGGAATGCGCCGCTGCACCGAAATAGCCAAACACCTCATCCCAGACATGCTCTTTGCCGGTGTAATGCGCGCCTTCTTGATATGGCTTGTCATTAGGTTTGTTATCGGCGTCCAATTTCTCGTCGAGGTAGTTGTCGACCGCCTTGTTGTACGCCATTTCGCCCAGCGTGAATTTCGAGATCAGCTGACCCCGGTCCATACCGTTGACCGGATCGTAACCCTGTTCAGACGCGGCTGCCAGTTTGATCATTTGCAGCGCGACGTCCACACCGGATTGGTTCCCCGGCCATGCCGGCATCGCACCGTTGTCGAACTTGCCCGAGATATTCACGCCTTTGGAAATCTCGTTCACGGTCGATTGCTTGACCGGGAAGCCGTCTTTCGACGCCGGAGCAATGATTGCCAGATCTTCTCCGGTCCCATTGAAGTACGGCAGCATGAGCGCTTCGACTTCGGCCGCGTTGTTCCCGCGGTCGCCTTTGCCCGCCATCTTTTTCAGGCTGTCATGCAGGACGTGCCGCGCAATCTGACCAGAGTAGGAAACAGAGTTGGTCTTGTCGCCCTCATACCCTTTCACGGTGACCGGAAACGGGCCAAATGCCTGATCCGCGAGCGCTGCCCCGCTGAACAATGTTGCAGCGACAAGTGCCGTGGTGAGTTTGAGATTGGGCTTTTGCATGGGATGTCCCTTGCGTTTATTATTAATAATTTTTATCGGACTTAATAATCTGATCTTTTTAGTCGACTAATTAAAGCCGCTGTCAAGCGCAACTCCGGCCAAACACAAAATTTTCCGCCCCGCAGCCGCCGTTTTCCCATTTGAATTTCAATTTGAAACCTCATCGACAGAAGCGCACGCAAATACTCGCCTGCGTAAACCCGCCCTCGCAGCGTATGGGCGCCATCAAAAACACAGATCGCCAAACAGTTACCAACGTGATTTACATTGCATCAGACGTTGTCAGCAGAGAGAGGATTATCGCCATGGGAATTCGGCAGACCGAGGGGCGCAAACGCCTCTACGACAGTGTTCTCGACACCGTGGGTGATACGCCCTGCATTCGCATAAACAGGATCGCCCCGTCGCATGTGAAGGTCTATGTGAAGTTCGAAGCTTTCAATCCTGCGGGCTCGGTCAAGGACCGGTTGGCGCTTAACATTATCGAAGCAGCTGAACGCGACGGGCGGTTGAAACCCGGCCAAACCGTTGTCGAAGCCACGTCCGGCAATACCGGGATCGGCCTTGCGATGGTATGTGCCGCCAAAGGGTATCCGCTTGTGGTTACGATGGCCGATAGTTTCTCGGTCGAGCGGCGTAGGTTGATGCGGTTTCTGGGTGCAAAGGTTGTGCTGACGCCGAGGGCGCAAAAGGGCTTTGGTATGTACACCAAAGCCAAGGAGCTGGCCGAACAGAATGGCTGGTTTTTGGCCAGCCAGTTCGAGACTGCTGCCAACGCGGATATTCATGAGAATACAACCGCGCGCGAAATCCTTGGGGATTTCGAAAATGAGCGGCTGGACTATTGGGTCACCGGTTATGGGACGGGGGGAACCGTCTCAGGCGTGGCACGCGTTCTTCGCAAAGAACGCCCCGACACGACGATCATTCTGACGGAACCTTCCAACGCGGCAATTGTTTCGTCCGGCTACGTAAACACACGCAACGAAAGTCATCAGCCGACCGAAAGCCACCCGAATTTCGAGCCACATCCGATCCAGGGCTGGACACCCGACTTTATTCCGTGGGTTCTGCAAGAAGCGATCGACAATAAATATTATGACGAAATGATCCCTGTCCCGGGAAGCGAAGGAATTGAATGGTCACGACGCCTCGCCTCAGAAGAAGGTATATTTACCGGAATTTCCGGCGGATCGACCTTTGCTGTGGCGATGAAAGTGGCTGAACAGGCACCGCAGGGTGCTGTCTTGCTGGTGATGTTGCCTGATACAGGTGAGCGTTACCTTTCGACACCACTCTTTGATGGAATTGAAGAGGATATGACGGAAGAAGAGCGCGCGATTTCGATGTCTACACCCTCGGCACAAATGGCCGCCGAGTGATCGACGAATAGTGTGGCGCAGTCTGTTTTTGCTGGCACGCCTGACGAAAACACGGGCACTTCTTGATCAAAAGGGGGCGGCGTTTCGCCCCCAATAACCTGATTGAGCGCCGCCTCCATTCAAGTCCATTTGAAGCGCAGAACTCCGGACATTCACAGACCTAAATTCCGCTTCGAACGGTCCGTGGCTCAGATTCCTGACGGTAAATCAATCGCATATGCCAGTAAATTCGGTGCAAATTCGGGTTTGAAGCTTGACTCGATTACCCGCCTTTCGTGCATGATGAGAATGCGCAACGTATTCTAGTTGCTGTCGCGAACTGTCTGATTTCTCAGGAGGCGGACAATGGAAGCACTTGTTAACGGCATTAATTCGATTCTTTGGAACTACGTCCTGATTTACGGATTATTGGGGACGGGAGTGTTTTTCACCATTCGTCTCGGCGCGCTGCAGTTCCTTCACTTTGGTGAAATGATCCGCGTTCTGACGTCGGCCAAATCCACAGACAAACGGGGTATTTCACCTTTTCAGGCGCTGACAGTCAGCCTTGCCTCGCGCGTTGGAACCGGCAACTTGGCGGGCGTTGCGGTGGCTTTGACCCTGGGTGGTCCCGGGGCAATCTTCTGGATGTGGATCGTGGCTTTGGTTGGCATGGCCACCGCTTATTCCGAAAGTACGCTGGCGCAGCTTTATAAGGTGACGTCCTCTAATGGCCGGTTCCGAGGAGGTCCGGCTTTCTACATGGCCAACGCCCTGAATGCGCCCTGGGCCGGTGTGATCTTCTCGATCTGCCTGATCGTCAGTTTCGGCCTGGTATTCGTTGCGGTGCAATCCAATTCGATTGCAGAAGCATTCGAAGGTGCGTTTGGGCTAAACAAGCTGATTGCGGGTCTGGCACTGGCGGCCGCAGCGGCGGTGGTCATCTTTGGCGGCATCCGAACCATTGCCAGATTTGCCGAAATCGTCGTTCCGCTGATGGCCGGGCTGTATTTGCTGCTGGCCTGCGTCGTTGTCGTACTTAACCTGCCTCAGGTGCCAGCCATGTTATGGTCCATCGTCGCCGGAGCGTTTGGCCTTCAAGAAGCCGCCGGGGGCGTTACCGGGGGTATTATGGCGGCAGCGTTGAACGGTATCAAACGCGGGCTGTTTTCCAACGAGGCGGGAATGGGTTCGGCCCCGAACATCGCGGCCGTGGCCACACCCGATCCCCACCACCCGTCGAGCCAGGGTTTCGTTCAGGCCTTTGGCTGCTTCGTCGACACAATTTTGGTCGCCACGGCGACCGCCTTGCTGATCCTTCTTTCCGGCGCAATCGAGTTGGATGGCCCAACTGGAATGCGCCTGACACAGGATGCGGCGGCGGTTCACCTGGGTGAGATTGGCCGCCACTTTATCGCAATCGCAATCGTCTTTTTCGGTTTCACGTCAATTCTCGGCAATTACTCGTACGCGGAAAACGCGATGACGTTTCTGAAGCTGGAAGGCAAAGTGCCCATCTACATTTTGCGCCTCGGGTGCCTTGCCATGGTCGTCTGGGGCGCGATGCAGGCTGTCAGTACGGTGTTCAATTTTGCGGACGCTGCCATGGGAATAATGGCTACAATCAACCTGGTCGCAATACTGCTGTTGTCCGGCACTGTGTACAAATTAACTGCGGATTACTTTTCTCAACGACGGCAAAATCTTGAGCCCCGCTTTATAGCAAGCAAGTTCCCGGAATTCGGTAAAGGTGTGGATCATGACGTCTGGTCGGAGGAAGAATATGCCGAACCCCAGCGTGATTGAAAGCGGAGAGCTTCAGGTAATTCTGGATGACATCGCCGACCGAGTGGCCGGTATGTCCGACCGAGGGAAGGTCGCGCAGTATATTCCGGAACTTGCCACCGTTGATCTGAACCAGTTTGGCATTGCAGTTGCGCCTGTAGACGGCACCCCGGTATCGGCCGGGAACGCAGACACGCTTTTTTCCATTCAGAGCATTTCCAAGGTATTCTCGCTCACCGTCGCCCTCAAACGCGTCGGCGCAACATTGTGGCAAAGAGTAGGCCGTGAACCCTCGGGCGATCCGTTCAATTCGATTGTCCAGCTTGAGCACGAGCGCGGAATCCCCAGAAACCCGTTCATTAATCCCGGGGCAATTGTTGTGGCTGACGTTCTGCTGGAAGGCAAAACGGCCGACGAAGCCGTCGAAGATGTGTTGGCGCTTTGCCGGGATCTCGCAGAAGACAGTTCCATTCAGGTGGACGATGCGGTTGCGGATTCTGAGATGCGGACCGGTTCACGAAACCGGGCACTTGCGCATTTTATGGAGGCCGAAGGAAACCTCAGGGCACCGGTCGAAGAGGTTCTGTCACTGTACTTTCGCCAATGCAGCATCGCCATGTCCTGTCATCAATTGGCCGTAGCCGGCCGTTACCTTGCCGCCGCAGGCCAAAATCCGGCGGATGGTTCTACCGTGCTGTCGGCCCAGCGCGCCCGAAGGGTCACCGCGTTGATGATGATGTGCGGTTCGTACGATGCCTCCGGCGAGTTCGCCTTCCGCGTAGGCCTTCCGGCCAAAAGCGGCGTCGGCGGCGGTATCCTTTGCATTGTGCCCGGCATTGCCGCAGTCACTGCATGGAGCCCCGGGCTGGACCCAAAAGGCAACTCTCATCTGGCAACGATCGCATTTCAGGAATTGGTGCGCGCAACCGGATGGTCGGTTTTCGGACCCAACCGCTAGAGCCTGGAGGTGCCGAAGCAATTCCTCAATCTGTTGAGCCAAACCTGCGCAGCACGTTGCGGGTGATCCGCTCCACTTGTGGATCGGAGCGTGTCAGCCCCATGACCCATTCGCATGTTCCGGCGGTGAACACCTCTCCTTGCCCGCGCTGCCAGTGCACGATTGCGCCATTCCCACGGGTACTTCGATCCAACGTCTCCTCGGTGACTTCTCCGAACAGGCTCTGAGCTTTGAAGGCTGCATCCGCGTCGCCGATATAGGCCGTCTCGCCCCAGACGCCGTGCGTCGGCTCGACATTCGTAGCCAGCCCCAGCGCCAAAATCTGAATCGCCGGGTCGGCTCCGTCCGTGCCGGTTGGAAAAGGCAGGCCATCTTCCATCCGGTAGTCCAGCCCATCGACCTCATACCCGAAAATCCGAGAAGCAGATCCCAACTGATCTCCGTATCCCAATTGTGTGTCTTCCAAAGCCCAATGGCCGGGTCGATAAACAGTAAATCCACCGCTGCCCTGCCCGACGCACCGGCCCAAACCCGCGTACACACCTTTTAGTCCATTAACCCCGAATGTCTCGGTGCCGGGCCATTTGACCGGAACGACCTCCCACGCGGCGGTCACCAGATGCTGTTGATCTGTACCCACAAGGGGATCAGCATCGGCCGCATACTTGTAGCAGACCTGCGTACGACCTTCGTCTTCGATCCGAGTTTGCCACAGAAAATTGCCGCCGAACCGAGCCACCCTTCCGCCGTGGGTGACATAGCGGTCGACGGCATGGCGCATGTTTGCGCTCCAGTATTCATCGTGCCCAACGAATACCGCACACTTGTAGCATGCCAAAAGGTCCAGGTCTGCGTCCAGATCGTGCTGGGTGGCAAAGTCGAGCTCGAACCCCTGTGCCTCAGCCCAGCGCGCAAAATGGCGCTCGTAGCTGGCCCATCCTGCCGACGCGTACTTCTTGGAATAGCCGTAGGCATAGGCCCATTCCATGTACGGGTACCGCACCATGGTTCCTGGCACGTGCGGCACTTCCGGAACTGCGCGCGGTGCGCCTTCGGGCAGTTTGCAGAATCCTCGCGTCCAGGGCCGCTGGGTGGATACGACGGGCGAGAACGCATTTCTGTCCGGGCCCGTGATCCCTTCATAGTGGTTGGACCCACCCCAACAGTTGTAGGCCAGCCAAGTCCCGGTGGCACAGATCAGAATATAGGGCGCAGGCGGTTTGTCCGCTGAACGGCGCAGTAGAAACAGATGATGCTCTTCGACCCGGTCGCCGTCCCGTCCAGCGCTGAGGGTGACCAGATACCCCCCCTCCTGCCAGTCTTTGGGGATGGTAAACGCATAGGTGACATCCCAACCGCATCCGACGACTGAGCAATCTTCGGGTGTCGTTTGGTGCACCCCTTCCAACCCAACTTCGTGCAGAACCGGTTCGTACCGCAAACCGTCCCGGCCAATTTCGAGATCCCAGCTTTCAGCCGTCGTTGAAACCCGTAACTCCACCTGATCGCCCGGCGCATAGGTCATGCGATCAGTGTACCCCCAGATCTCCAACACTCCATCGTCACGGCAAGGTCCGATGTAGTAATTGTCCAGAATGTGCCGCGCTTTCGCTCGGGTTCGGGGCGTGGTGGCGGGGTCTTTGGTTTCAGAACGCGTCATGAGTTTGGCTTCCATTCCGGCGGCTTTTTAGGCCTGCTGCCACGGTCAGAACAAGTCGCGATATTGCTTGTGCCCATCTGTTCTTTCCCCAAAGTTCTGAACCATACTGATGTGTAATTGCTGTCGATGATTGGCTGAAATGACCGCAACATGTCGCAAGTCCTCTGCGGGCACTCACGTATTTCTCACACCAGGCTTTGACTTAACCCGAGCGGCACGGTGTTGGCGCGTAGAAATTTCCAAACAAACATAGTAATGTTTCAATATGATGGGGTTTTGAGACTTCGGTCTCAGAATACTTGGGGAGAAATTGGAATGAAGTTGCCTTTTTTGATGCTTGTGTCGATGAGTTTTACCGCTTTATCGGTACATGCGCAGGAAAACCCGATTCAACACGATGCGGAGTTTTACATCCTGCAAGCACAGCATGGCGAGCAATGGGCGCAGGATGATGCCGCCGTCGATGACGCGCTGGCCGCGTTTCGGGAAAGCAACGGAGGAAATCCCCCGAACATCATCAGTGTCTTGATCGATGATATGGGCTTTGGCGACATGGGAATTCCCGAGCTCAACGCCGTTCGGGGATATGAGACTCCGAACATCAACGATTTCTCAGATCAGGCACTGCGGATGGTGCGGATGTACACCGAGCCTTCGTGCACACCGACCCGCGTTGCGCAGATGACCGGGCGTTTGCCTGTGCGAATGGGCATGGGCGATACGACCGTGGATATCGCGGGCTTTGGTTTGCCCAGCGATGAGGTAACGCTGGCCGAGGTGTTGAAACAGGCGGGCTACACCACCAGTCATGTCGGCAAATGGCACATGGGCGATATCGCAGAAAGCTGGGCGATGAATCAGGGATTTGACTATGCCCAGCACGCCATCCACCAGCAGGGACAGTTGACCATCTTCAACGACGACGCGATCAAAGAGCAGGTCTCGGTCGCGATCCAGGACTATGACGACAAATACACGCTGGACGGTTGGTTCCGACCGGACGCTGCCGCGATGATGACCGTAATCGAAGGTGAAACCGGTGGGCCGATACGCGAAATCCGCATGGAACCGGGCGAGCGCTGGAACGCTGCGAAATACGATGAGATGAACCAGGCGTTTCAGGACAAGACAATGGAAGAACTGGATCGTCTTGCAAGTGGGGAAGACCCGTTTTTCCTGCAATACTGGCCGATGATCCCGCTGGACAACACCCGCGCCGGACGGTCGGGACCAGAGAGCGTGAATGGCGGTCTATATGTGGACAAAATGCAGTTGCTCGATCAGTGGCTGGGCGACTTGTTTGCGCGGCTGGAAGAGCTGGGCCTGACGGAAAACACCGTGGTTGTAGTCATGGGCGACAACGGCCATTTCACCAAATACGCGCCGCAATCCGGATTCACCCCGCTGATCTATGCTGGCGGCAAAGGTGACACGACCGAGGGCGGAATCCGTGTCGATGCCTTCATCCGCTGGCCCGGCATGATCGAGGCAGACGGATTGCTCAACAGCATCATCCATGTCTCCGATCTCTACACGACACTGTCGCGCTTTGCCGGGGCAGATCAGTACATTCCGCGGGATAGGCTGGTGGATGGGGTGGACCAGTCTGCTGCCCTACTGTTTTCCGACGAATCCAAGGCCCGTCGCGATCACGTCATCGTCTATTCGGTGAACAAGCCCGAGGCGGTCGTGAAAGACCAGCTAAAGCTGAAACTGCCGGGACCGGGGGAAAGCGCTATTCTGGCGAAGTTCTTTGATCTCTACCGGGACACGCGCGAAGAATATTCGGTCTCAACAGAGGTTGGTGCCTGGGGCGGGCAGGAATTCGCGCGCATCCTTGGCCGCCACATGGCCCGCAAAGAGAAATTCCCCGACACCGCACCCGCCTATGGCGTGCCCTACGAAGGGATCGAGAATATCCGACCCGAAACCCAACTCGCCGTCGATGCGTTTTTGACAAAACGTGCCTCGCCCCAGCAATAGCCAACTTCGGGCGCGCCGCTCGCGTTCCAACATCAGGTGATCCACATGGCAGGAACCCTAATATTCACACTCGGCTTGATTGTTTCGCTAGGCATCGGCTTCGTCTACTTCCGCGATCTTGGCGACATTTCGCAGATGGTGCTGAAGGTAAAGCGAAAAAATATGGTGCGTTTTATCCGGCACGAATACCGTCTGATCGCTGTCGGACTGGGCGGTTTCGCAGTCGCGACGCTTGCGCATTTCATTCTGGGTGTCGGTCCGTTCTGGCTGTGGCTTGTCGCAGCATTTCTGGTGTTGCTGCTGTATGGGTTTCCGTATGTTTGGGTCCATCTGGGGCTGAGAAATCAACTCAACGATGCCGCGTTCTTTCCCATTTCCGAGGCGCAAAAATACATCGGCCCAACCGCGCCCGTCATTGTGATAGAGAACAACGGCCACGCCCGTGCGCACCCGGATGCCCAGATCATGCGCCCCCATTTGGCTGGCAACGCCGACGGCTTGGGCGGGGAAGACATCGTCATGACCTTTTGTGCGATGGCAAATCTTGGACAGGGCTACGCACCTCGCATCGAAGGTCACCGACTGAATCTGGAGGTGTTGGCGCAACACGGGAACAACCTGATCCTGCGAGACAATGAATCCGGCGAACCGATCCAGCAGATCTATGGGTTTCGCGAGGCGGATCGTGACACGAACGCGGACGGCCCTGCCTGTCCGCTGCGCCCCGAAGCGCGGATGCAGCCATGGCCGACCTACCGGATGACATTCCGCGGATTTCAAAAGGCCTTTCCGGACGGCGAAGTGTATCTGAACAAGCCTTCCACCAACCCTTTCCTGCGCCTGCTGGACATGGTGACAGAGATCACGTTTGGCTGGGGGATCGCACGCCAACATCAGGAAAATGCGCCGGTCATGGACAACATGGACAGGTCGGATGACCGGTTGCCCAACAAGACCTATGTCTGGGGAATCACGATCGGCAACGACGCCACTTGCTGGACCGATGACTTCGTGGTCGAGAACAACTGGATCGTAAACGCCAATGTGGGCGGGCGGGACGTCGTTGTAAGCCTGGACCCGAAATATGAAAGTCTTGGTGTCTGGTACAATGACAGCGGCCAGCCAGTCACCCGATGCGACTTCTGGGGAATGTCGGATCAGGGTAAGCTGCAAAGGGTCGAAACCCTACGCGCTGGTGTGTTCTGGCACGTCTGGTCCGAGTTCTTTCCGGAAACGGATATCAACCGCGTGGGACAGCGCGCAGTTCAGGCTGGTGAAGCCGCAGAATAGCAAAGGTGGTCGGATCGAACCGCCGTTTTGGATTAAAGGGAGATTTACTATGGGATTTACAAGGGCAATAGCATCCGCTGCGCTGATATTGGCGTCATGGGTGCCGATGGCAACAGCGCAGCAATCCGATTGGTCTTACGAAGCGACAATCTATTTGTTTATGCCGGAGACAGAGGTTTCCCAGGAAACGGCGCGTGGAACAGTGGACGGAACACTCACGTTTTCCGACGCGCTCAAAAACCTCGATTTAGCCTTCATGGGTGTATTTGGCGCTTCCAATGGGCGCTGGTCATTTCTGGCTGACTACAACTATGTAGACGTCTCTTTCAGCAACGACACACCCGGACCGGCAAGTTCTGGGTTGGAAACCTCCCTCACAACTCAGTTTTTTAGCGGCTATGTCGGATACAGGGCCTACACAACTGACAAGGGCTTCGTGGACTTGGTTGGTGGCTTCCGTTGGTTCCGCACCCAGACAGACTTCGTCGTTCTGCCGGGGGCGGCACCAGGCCGGTCTATCAATGTTGATGAAAGCTGGACAGACCCGGTCATCGGTTTCAGAGCCCGCGTCGCATTCAATGACAGATGGTCAGGCACAGGATTCTTCGACTATGGCGGGTTCAGCAGTGACAGCGAGACATGGCAGGTGTTGTTGACCGCGGATTACGAAATCAATGAAAGGTGGCTGATCAGAGGCGGCTATCGCTATATCTCATTCGATCATGAGATCAACGGCAATGATTTCAAGTTCTCCCAGTCAGGGCCCATGATAGGCGCGACCTACCGGTTCTAAGAATTCCGCCGCGCCCGGCATGATCTGATCCTGCTAGAACGCAGGGTCGATCATGGTCGCATAGTTATCAGCCAGTATCTTGGCGTCGGCGCGGTTGAACTTGACCGATGACAGCGCCTCCATGTCGATTTGCACTGGACCGTCGAACAGTTTCGCTAGATCGACGGTCAGATGCACCGCAGTGCCATCATTGGCCGAAAGACCCGGCGGTAAAGCAAACGCAACCTCGCGCGCGTTTTCGGAAAAACCCACATGGTAGACCAGCGGCGACACGTTATCGCCGACACGTAACGCGCCCTCGAAAACGACGAACTTGTAACCGACTTCCCAATTCCAAGCCATTTGGCTGTTGGGGTCCAGATCGCCCCGCGCCTCAATCGAGCCATTGGCATCAGGGTCCACGCCGATCAGGAAGCGCACGTGATCAATGGCGCCAAGAGGCACATCATTTAATGTAATCAAATGCGACTTGTCGGGATTGTCGAACCGAAGCAGATGATAACTATCGGGCTGGGCGAACGGCGTTCCTTCTTGCGACAAGGTCAAATTGCTAAGGTAGAACCGAAAATCGCGAACCCTGAATGTGCCGGACCCGCCAGGATTCTCATAGACAAATTCGTCATATACCAGAGGGTTATCGCCCATTTTGGCGTGAAAGCTAAGAGTGATCGAAGTCCTGCCTTCAGGCTTGAGCGCGACATGCAATGCGCCTCCAACGATCAGGATCAGCAGCACCGCAATCCCCCATAAAACCCGAGAACGTCGCATCAGGTGTCTCCTTCGAACGGGTCGGAAAACCGTGGGTTTGTCAGAAAGGCATCATCGGTCAGCGTATGCAGAAAGGCGATGATTGCCTCAATTTCTTCGGGCGTCATGCGCAGGCCGACAGTTTGCTGTCCGGCTTCCGGAGCATTGTCTGCCTCAAGGATCAATGGGCTGAGCGTATCGCTGACGACAATACCGTCATTGTAGTGCACCATGACATCTTCCAACGTCTCAAATCGCCCGTCGTGCATATACGGCGCAGTCACCGCGATGTTGCGTAGTGTTGGGACCTTGAAGAAGCCTTTGTGCGCCGGGTTAGCCGTTACGGCCATCAGGCCATCAGGCAGGTCTTCGTCTGAATCCAGCCCATTGTTTGAAAACCCGTCCAGCGCATCGCGGAACCCGGACGTCAGAAACTGGCTGTGACAGTCGATGCAGTTCCCACCGCGCAAGGAAGTTTTTGTATCCGGATGCGCCATGAACAGTTTGCGCCCGTGTTCTTCCTGCGCAGTCAATCGCGCCTCACCCCGCAGGTACTTGTCATACTTCGAGTCTGACGAGATCAACATGCGCATGAATGTCGACAGCGCGCGTGCGACATTTTCGGCGCTGACCTCGCCATATGCCTGGCGAAACATCTTTCGATACGTGCTTGACGTCTGTAATTCGCCAATCAACGCGTCCAGGTCCTGACCCATCTCATCCGGGTGCTGGATTGGCAATAAAGCCTGTTCCTCCAACGAAGCCGCGCGCCCGTCCCAAAAGAACCTCTCCTGCCCCCAAAGCAGGTTGGCCAGGCTCATCGAACTGAAGTTCAGTTCGCCACCTGACAACGCAGGTGACTTTGCCAGCCCGTCGGTAAATGCCAAAGCCTGCACATGGCACGATGCGCACGCGACCTGATTGTTACCGGACAGAATAGGATCGTAGAACAGGTGCCTGCCCAGGGCAAAGGCTTCCTCGGTCAACGGATTGTCCGGCGGGACGGCAAAGCGCCCAAATACGAAGGGTGCCGAGAAATCCGCGATGGGCGTCGGCACCGGTCCACGCGCGCGGTCCCACATTACCCACGCCGCCGCAATCAATGCGGCAGCGGTAATTGTCAAAAACACTCGAAGCATAGCGCCTCCAGAGCATCAATGGTGGTGCACGAAACCTGATCCGAACAGCCCTTCGACGTTGTCCACGCCTTTGTTGTAGCGTTCTTTGAAATTCACCTCGGCAATGCGCTCACCTGAGGCCAGATCATGAATCGTGATCGTGTGGGCGTTAAGATCGGCGATGAAATCTACATCCGTCGGGTCCTCGTCGGCCGCATTCCCCAGATTCAGCAGGTTGTTCTGAATGGCGATTAGGTCCCTGCCCGAAGCGGACGTGAAAAAGATCATGTGATGCGCGCCCGGGTCGGCAACGATATCCGGCCCGCTTGAAACCAACTCGGGAAGGGCCGCCAATTCATAGCGTTTAACAACGCCCGGCAGGGCGTGCGATATAAACAGTTCATCCTCGGTGCCGTAAAACTCCAACGGAACTGCGGTTTCGTTGGAGACACCGCTGTAGATGACCTCGGCCTCTCCGAAAGTCTTGGAACTGGCGTCATAGGGCACTTTCCAGGTTTCAAACCCGAACATCGTATTGGCCAGAATGGCGGGTTCGATGTCGGCATGCATGCTGGGCCGCGCAAACAGAACCTCGACCGGAGAAGATGGGAAATCCAACGGCTTCTCGTTTTCAACCAGAATATTCTCGATGGGTTCGAGCGTATTGAGGTCGATAATCGTCAATACGTTTCCCACCCCGGTGGCCATGTCCGGATGTATCGTCGAGGTGACCACCATCCGGTCTTCGAACGCGGAAATACCGTGCGGGTACATGATGTAAGGCTCGCCCTCGCCGATCTGGCTTTTGCGGGCTTCAATGATCTTGACGACTTCGTTGGTCTGCGTGTCGAACACACCAACCGAACCGCCATCATCTCCGCCCGTGCCGCCCATGAAGGTCACGAACATGTACTCCTGCCCGTTCGAGGTCGTCCACATGATGTCTTCGCCAACGACCTGTCCCTTGGTGTCCAGGCAGGTGAAACCTTCAATCACCGGCGTCCCGCTGGCGTCACGGGACAGTCCAATCTCTGCCAGGCTGCAGGACGGGTCCAGCCCGGTCGAATACAGGCGCCCATTTGGGCTGTAGTACAGGTGATGCAGCGGGTGTTCCATGTCGGGCTGTTCAACCTCGCTGAGGATCTCTCCGAAACGGTCGGATTCCGGGTCCAGCTCGACAATGGCCACGCTGTGCTTGGTATCCAGCGTCGGCAGCCCGCGTAGCAGCACCATACCCTGACTTTCCTCGCGGTTCTGAGCCTCAGCCGTCGACAGCCCGCAGACCATCAGGGCCGCGCCAATCAATGATATCTGAGTAATTTTGCTGAGTTTCATAGCCTTCCCCCCATGTGATGAAACTTCGGAAAAACTGCGGTTAGAAATGCACCTTACCCAACGTAATATCACATTGCATTCTTTGCACCAAACCGACCCTTGCCCGCCAACGAAAAACGCCGCCTTGTGACAGGCGGCGTTTGTTTGGGGTTTACTCGGCGGAATGCGTTAAGTGCCTTGCACTGCTTTCATAAAGCGATCGCGGATAACAACGGGGTCCATTGTAATCGGCGGCATCTTGGCATTGCCGCTTTCACACTTACTGACGATGATCGTCATTTTCTTGGCATCCAGAGCCTCTTGCAAAACGCGACCGGTGTCTTCGGCGCGACACTCGATTACGCGCTCACACCCTGCCGCCTCCGCCATCTTGGACAAAGAGGTTTTTTGGCCGGCATAAGTCGGCTGATCCCCGGTCGACCCGTAAGAGCCGTTGTCGACAATCAAAAGGATATAGTTGTCGGCCACATTGTTGGCGATGGTCGGCAAGGTGCCCAGATTGGTCAGAACCGACCCGTCGCCGTCGATCACGATCACCGGTTTCGGCTGTGACAAAGCCAACCCCAGGCCGATGGACGAGGCCAGACCCATCGTGCCCAGCATGTAGAAATTGGTGGGCTGGTCGTCGATGGCGTGCAGTTCCTGACTGGGAATGCCGATATTGCAGACGACCAGTTGATCCCGGAGGATCGGCGCGATTTCTTTCAGGATTTCAGAACGGATCATTGGTCGCCATAGCCTCCCCAGAAATTGGCGTCAGTCAGAATGGCGACCGGCTTGTTGCACATGAAGGTGTATTTCAGGATCGCGTCCAATTCCTCGACATCTGACTGGTTATGGAAGTGGTAGGTCGGGATGTTAAGTTGCGCCAACAGCGCCTTGGTATGCACTGCCATTTCTACCTGACAGGCGATGGGTTCACGCAATTCGCCCCTATAAGAAATCAGCATTGGCAAAGGAATCCGGTAATACTGGATCAACGTCGCCAGCGTGTTGATCGTCACACCGATCGCTGTGTTCTGCATGATTATGGCGGGGCGTTTACCCCCCATCCATGCACCGGCACACAGGCCCATTCCTTCATCTTCCTTGTTGGAAGGGATGTGATAGATCCCTTCGCGCGCGTCGATCTCTTCGATCACCCCGGCCAGCTGCTTGCACGGAACGGTGGTGACAAACGAAATATCGTTGGCCACCAGATCGTCGGTGATTTTTTTGTCTATGTTCATATCCGTTTTGTCAGTCCTGTATGGGGCGCGCGTGGCGCGATTTACGGGTTAAAGCCTGCGGTGCACATGCACGGCGCAGGGCGCATGACGGACGACGCGCGACGCAGTCGATCCAAGAAAATAGTCGCTGATGCCGGGTTTGTGCGAACCGATGACAATGCAGTCAAAGTCGTTTTGAGTAGCAAAATCGATTACCGTACGGGCCGTGTGTCCCTTGACGATTTCTGCCTGTACACCTTCGAGCCCTGAAACCTTGTCTCTCAACAGGTTACGCGCCGCGCGGAACCCTTCGGAGACGACATCCTTGTCGAGATAGGCGCTGACGGACCCTTGGGGCATTTCGTAGACATGCAAGGCCACGATTTCGGCACCCTCTGCCGACAACGCCCGGGCAACTTCCAAAGTGTGTTGGGAAATTCCGTGATCCAACGCCATTGGTACGAGAATTTTTTTATACATGAATACCTCCGTTACTGCCGGGCCTAGACCCAGGGAGCGAGGATAATCTTTGGCGCGGCGACCACACCACTCCGCAGGTCACGAAACGCGGCGGCAGCGTCGGGCAACGCCCGCTCCTCCACCCAGTCCAACGCGCCCAGACGACCATCGAAAATCGCCTGCGCGGTCTTTCGAAAATCCTCGGCCGTATACGTATAGGTGCCGATAAATGTGATTTCCTGCAAGGTCATACGGCGTATGTCCAAACCTCCTGTGTCTTCGCCCAGCCCAACATGCACTACCACGCCACCCGGCTGAACAAGCTGCGAAGCGGCAGCACGGGTTGCTGTGAAGCCAACGGCATCGATCACCAAAGGGTAGTTATCAGTCGTGGCTGCGCGGGTTTTGAAAGCATCAAGCTCCTGCAGGTACACGCGCCTCGGCTCGTTTGGTTCGACAAGAGTCACGTCTGTGATACCTGCAGCCTTCAATGCCAACGCGGCAGCCACACCAATTGCGCCGCCTCCGATCACCAGCGCTTGCCGTCCCATTGCAGGGTGCAGCGCCTCAAGGCCCAACCGGACGGCGTGCCAGCTGACAGCAAGTGGTTCGGCCAGCGCCGCCTGCTGAAAAGTCACGTGATCCGGAACCTCTACCAAGTTGGAATCTGGCATAGCGACGTATTGCGCGAATGCCCCTTCGCGCGGAGGCATCGAGATGATCTGGCGGTCAATACACAGGTTTTCGCGCCCGGCCTGGCAAGCCGGGCATTCACCACAATTTACCAACGGATTGATCGTCACTCGCGTACCGTCACGTGGCCCGCCAACAATGATGCCCGCGGCCTCGTGGCCCAGAATAAGAGGCGCTGGACGGCGCGCATCGTGACCCAGATAAGCATGCATGTCCGAGCCACAGATTCCGACAGCCTCAACCCGGATCAGTTGTTCACCGATATCGGGCGAGGCATCGGGAACATCCTCATAGGTCAATTGCTCAACACCTTGGTAAACAAGCGCTTTCATTTCGCTGTGAACCCTCCGTCAACCATCAAAACCTGCCCGGTGACATAATCTGACGCCGGTGAGCACAGGAACAGGATCGGTCCATCGATGTCCGCCATCTGCCCGTTTCGGTGCATGCAGGTCTGTGCAGCGTTACGGGCAGCGCGTTCAGGGTCGTCGAACACGGCCTGTGTCAGCTCGGTCGGGAAAAACCCCGGACCGATGGCATTGGCGGTAATACCGTGAGATGACCACGCTTCGGCCATGGCCCTCGTCAACTGTCCGATACCGGCTTTGCTGGCTCCGTAAGCGACCCCGCCGGGAAAGGCGCGCGTTGTCTGCAGCGAGGCAAAATTTACGATCCGTCCCCACCCTTTGACCTTCATCGCGGGCACCAATGCCTGACTCAGGAAGAACGGCGCGCTCAGGTTCAAGGCGAGGGTCTGGTCCCAGCCGTCAGCAGTCACTTCGTCGGCCGGTTCGCGGGTGTTGACCCCCGCTGCATGCACCACGATATCCGGCGGGCCAAATCTGGCGCCGACCTGATTGGCCAACGACGCAACCCGGGACCGTTCGGCTATGTCTGCGACGACGGTATCTATGTTATCGCCGCTTTCCGCCTGCAAATTGGCTAACGCCTCAGCCCGACGCGCCACGCCGACCACGTGCGCACCAGCGGCGGCCAACACCAGCGCCACCCGCCGGCCAAGGCCGGAGCTGGCCCCGGTCACGCAGGCCACCCGCCCAGTCAGATCAAACAACGCGCGGGGGTCATCCATCGGCGGTTAAGTCGAACTGTTCGTCGGGGAAGTATTTTGCCAAACGAATATCCGCGGCACGAGCATGTCCCTCCATCCCTTCAAGGCGGGATATGCGCGCGGTGGCTTCAGCGATGGATTTCGAACCCTCGCGTGTTGCCCGCTGCCAGGTGACGATCTTCATGTATTTGTGGACACTCAGCCCGCCGGTATAGCTGGCCGCGCCTGACGTTGGCAGCACGTGGTTCGTGCCGGTTGCCTTGTCACCATAGGAAACTGTGGTTTCTTCCCCCAGAAATAGTGAGCCGTAGCAGGTCAACCGACCCAGCCACCAATCCAGATCCTCGGCTTGAACGGTCAGGTGTTCAGGCGCGTATTCATCCGAACATGCCGCCATTTCTTCTCGATCAGAACACACAATAACCTCGGCATAATCGCGCCATGCAGCAGCGGCGTTTTCCCGATTCAACTCGGGCAGATCGTCAATCAGCACTGGCACCAGATCCATTACCTTTTGTGCAAGGTCGCGGTCATCGGTGACCAGCCAAACTGGCGAGTTATAGCCATGTTCCGCCTGACTGACCAAATCGGTCGCAACCACATGCGCATCCGCCGAGCTATCCGCAAGGATCAGGCTGTCGGTCGGCCCCGCAATCATGTCGATGCCAACCTTGCCGTAGAGAATACGTTTGGCTTCGGCCACAAACTGGTTGCCGGGGCCCACAAGGATGTTCGCGCGCGGCAGATCGAACAAGCCGTAAGTCATAGCGGCCACGCCCTGTACGCCACCCATCGCCAGGATGCTGTCGGCCCCGCAGATATGCGCAGCATAGACAATCGCGGGCGCCACGCCTTCATTCGGTCGCGGAGGAGAGCAGGCCGTGATATGGCGACATCCAGCGACCTTGGCCGTGGTTACGGTCATAATCGCGCTGGCGATGTGGCTATAGCGCCCTCCGGGCACGTAGCACCCCGCCGCGTCCACCGGGATGGCCTTTTGGCCGGCGATGAAACCCGGCACGATCTCCATCTGAACATCGGAAACTGTAGCTTTCTGCGTTTCGGCAAAGCGGCGTACGTTGTCATGTGCAAAGCGGATGTCGGCTTTCAGCTTTTCCGGCACCAACGCGATGGCGGCTTCGATCTCCTCTGCGCTCATCAAGACATTGCCTTCGTACTTGTCGAACTTGGCTGCGTATTCCAGCGCTTTGGCATCGCCGCCGACCTCGATGTCGGCAAGGATGGTCTTGACCGTGTCATGCACTTCCGTGGCATGGGATTGCGGTGTCAAAGTTGCCTTTTTCAGGTAGTCACGCGGCATATTCGGTAAGTCCTATTGGTAGATTTCAGGAAGCAGAGTGGTCGAAACCGAGGGCACATACGCAATCAGAAGAACCACGATCAGCATTGTCAAAACAAAAGGCACGGCACGGGCTGCGATCTTGAGGATGGACTCGCCCGTAATGCCTGATACGACGAACAGGTTCAGGCCCAGCGGTGGAGTGATGAACCCAACACCCAGCGCGGTGATCATCATGATGCAGAACTGAATCTCGTTCATGCCGATATTGTCGGCCAGTGGCTTCAGTATCGGGGCGAGGATAACAATGTTTGGCGTCGTTTCCATTACGCAGCCCGCAGCGATCAGGATGCCGATCATCAGCAGGATCAAAAGGTACGGATCGTCTGTCATAGCCGTGACCGAAGCAACAAAGCCCTGCGGCACTCCCATGATCGCCAGTGCCTCAGCCAAAGGGGCCGAAAAGGCGATGATCGGCAGGATAACTCCGTTCACCTTGGCTGAACTGACCAGCATCGACGGGAAATCGGCCAGTGTCAGCGTGCGCAGGATGAAGCCCATGATGATGGTGACGACCACTGCGGTCGCACCGGCCTCGGTCGGTGTCAAGCGGCCCGAGAAAATGCCATAGAAGATGATGCCGGGTACGATGAAAGCGTACCAGCCGGATTTCAGCGCTTTGCCTAAATTTGCCAGCCATTCGCCCATGGTCATCATGCCGCCGCCCTCATAGGCGTAGAGGCGGTTCATGATGATGTTGGTGATAAGAATGGAAACCAGAATGGCGAGACCGGGGATCAGCGCGGCGAGGAACAGAGTCGAGGCAGATATTCCCAGCACGAGGCCGATGATGATATAGGCAATCGACGGTGGAATCAGGATACCAGTACAGGCCCCCGCCGCGACCAGTGCACAGGCGTAGGGACGCGGGTAGCCGCTTTCGACCAATCGGTTGATCGTCATGCGTCCCACGGCCGCCGCGCCGGCCGCATCCGATCCCGAGATCGCCGCGAACATGCCGCAGACCAGTACCGTGGCCGATCCGAAACCGCCTTTAGCGAAACAGGTTAGAGCTTCGGCCACATCCAAGAATTTGCGCGACAGGCCGGTGCGGACCAGCACGTCACCGGTCAGGATGAACAAGGGCACAGCGGTCAGGGCAAATGCGTCAATGCCGGTGAACAGGCTCTCGCCCACAAGACTTAGAGGCAGATCGCCAGACATGACCAGCATGACAATTGCCGCCGATCCAATCGCAGCCCAAACCGGAACCGCCATGGCAATCAGTGCAACGAACAGGATCACCGGGACATAGAAATCCCACCCCAGCTCCACGGTTTGATTGAGAGAGTTCCAGAGCATCCGCCTCACCCTCAGTCAAACAGCTTGTCGCCTTCGAAGACGGGAGTGCCGTCACGAAGGGATTTAAGATCACGTAGGAATGACTGGATCAGGCGCCAGATCATCAGCGCAAAGCCGGTTGGAACCGCCATCAAGAACCAGACCTTGGAAACGCGCAAACCGTCGGTGACAGATCCGAACTTGGCCGAGACATGAACCGCCTCATACGACCAATAGAGAGCGATGATCGCGACCAAGAACATCACCAGATCGCCGAAGATATACAGCACCGCCTTGGGGCGCGGCCCAAGGTAGTGCATGATCACGTCGATGCGAATATGGGCGCGTTCCTTGACCGCCGCTGCGGCTCCGATCCAGGCCAAATAGATGAACGAATACCGGACGATCTCTTCGCCCCAGATCGAGGAATAGGCAAAGATCTCACGCCGCAGAACCTCGATGGCCATTGTGATGACCAGCATCACGTAGAACACCAGCAGCAGCCAGCGCTCGGCGTTGCGGTCTATGTTTTGCAGTAAGGTCATCGGTTCCCTCGATGAATGGACAGCCAAGCCAGTGCCTTCGGATTTATGCTTTTTCCGGCCCGGCTGATTGAGTGTGCCGCGGGCGCCTGAGAAGCGCTCGCAGCGATGGCATCAGGCGTCGTGGACGTAGTATTGGCCTTGCGTACCGGCCGCCTCGACCAGTTTCTCGAAGGCGTCCATCGACCCGGCCAATTCAGTCTTGAACGGATCCCAGTCGGCATTCTGATACCCGCCAACACTTTCCCATTCGGCCAGTTGGTCCGCGCTGAGCGAATGGAACTCCACACCAGCCTTGTTCAGCTCGGCCATGGCATAGGCACGGGCCGAGGGAACTTTGGCAAGGTTCTGATGGCTGGTCATTTCAGAGCCCCACATGATGCCTTCCTGAACGTCCGGCGGCATCGAGTTGAACCATTCGAGGTTGCACGAATAGACCTGACTGTCAGGCACGGCCTGCGTGAAGGTCACATGGCTTAGGATGTCCTTGAACCCGAACACATACAGCGCACCCACCGACGGATCGAGCGCATCTGCGACCCCCTGCTTGATGGCCGAGGGGGTCTCCCCCCAAGCAACAGGCGTCGGGTTCGCGCCGACCATACGATAGTATTGCTGCAGCATTTTTGATCCCGGTACGCGGAACTTCACACCGCTCATGTCACCCGGCGTTACGATGGCGTTACCGCCCTGACGTACCGCAACAACGCGCGGATCGATCACCACATAGAACAACGCCTTGAACCCGGCGGCCTCGACCTTCGGGTGAACCTCGTTCTTCCACGTGTCCGAATGCACGAGGTTGGTGAACTTCTGGTTCGAACCGCACAGGTACGGCATGTTGATCAGGTCCACAGTCGAAGCAAACGGTGCGAAATTGGACAGCGAATGCTGCGCGGCCTGAATGGTGCCGCCCTGCACTTTTTGCACCAGCGCCCCACCGGCCCCCAACTGACCACCCGGAGCCAGCTTTACATAGACCTTGCCGTTCGTTGCGTTCTGGATGTTCTCCTTGAGATCCAGTTGCATGATCGGATAACTGCGCGATGCACCCAGCACATAGGCAGTAGCGACGGTCATCACGTGGTCTGCCGCTTGCTCACGCTCACGTTCTTCTTTTGCCGTCTGCGCGGCGGCCTCGGACGACCACAGGACGCCCCCGGCACCGGCAACCAGAGCGGCCGTGAATGCGCCGCCGGCGCTGAGCTTCATGAAATTGCGGCGCTCTTCTGACGCCAGTTCGTTTCTGTCGTTCTTCATTTAGTGCCCTCCCATTGGAAAAATTCAGCCGTCGCTTTCTGCGTCGCGATCAGCCTCTTTTTTCAGAATTGCGACAACGAACAGGATCGACGCCGCGAACAGAACCAACATCTCTCCGACATCCCCAAGAAAGGCGTTGTCAGCAAATGCTCCCAAAGCCACGTTTGCAAAGTAGACGACAAACACGATTATGGATGCAGCCAGAAACATCTCTTGGACTCCCTTTGGAATCGGTCCGACGTCATTTGTAAGCGCTTACATCCAAAATGCAAGCGCTTACATAACTGCTTCCCTCTGAGTGCAGTTAGGTTTACACTTATTGAAAAAAGCAAATTGCGAGTTTGAAAATGGCGAAACTTCGGTCCGCGCCGACACTGGATGATGTGGCCAAAATGGCCGGCGTTTCGACGGCAACCGTGTCACGCTGCCTCAACAATCCGGACCGGGTGGTAGAAGCCACGCGTAAGCGTGTTCAATCCGCCGTTGACGCCCTTGGATATACACCGAACTTTGCGGCTCGCGTCATGGCAGCCAAGCGGTCATTCACCATTGGCGCAATCATTCCAACCATGGAAAACGCAATCTTTGCACGCGGCCTTCAGGCCTTTCAGGAAGAGTTGCACCACCGCGGCTACACGCTTTTGGTTTCCAGCTCAGCGTACAAACCCGACATCGAAGAAGAGCAGATCCGGACACTGATTGCCCGTGGTGCCGATGGGTTGCTGCTGATCGGTCATGATCGCGATCCCAAGATCTATGACTATTTGAACCAACAGAAAGTCCCGGCCTTGATCGCCTGGTCCTTTTTGCCCGGTTCAAGGCTCCCCTCCATTGGATTTGACAACCGCGCGGCCATGTTCGAATTGGCAAATCACGTTATCTCACTAGGGCATGAACAGATCGCAGTGATCTCTGGCATCGTCGAGGGCAACGATCGTGCGCGCCTCAGGGTTGAGGGCATTCGGGATGCGATCAGAAACTGCGGTCTCGAGACCGGCAATCTGAAAATTATCGAAACGCCCTATGAAATCGAAAATGGTGCCAACGCGTTCCGCGATCTCATGAATACGGACACACCGCCGACCGCAATCCTGTGTGGCAACGACGTATTGGCCGCTGGTGCCTTGCGGCAGGCACAAGAGCTGGGGCTGAACGTACCCGGCGATGTTTCGATCACAGGCTTCGACGATATCGAACTTGCCCGGATTGTCAGCCCTGCACTAACGACCGTCCATGTCCCGCATCGAGAAATGGGGCTCAAAGCAGCCCTGCAATTGATTGAGATGGTCGAAAATCAAACGACTGGCACTGGTGAGCGGCTGGCGACACGCGTCGTGAATCGCCCTTCGCTGGGCAGCCCCCCCCAAAGCTAGGCGGCTTCTGACTCCATGGTGCGGAATTCGTCTTTCAACCAGGAGTACTTTGCGCACATGGGTCGCGTGAAATGCTGCCGGATCAGTTTCCCCATAACCTTCTGAATCAATTCCGAGGTCGTGACAGGGTACACCTCGGTAGTGAACAGCGACACGGTCCGCACAAAATTGCTGCCCGGAAACGGCATGGCCTTGACGCTGTTATGGAACCGCTGGGTCCGGTGAAAACATGCCGCTGTGGTGATCGCCCAGCCACTGCCTTGGGCGACCAATCCGATGATGGACTGATTGCACTCCAACTCGAACCGGTTCGGAAGGCTGAACTTGCTGCGCGCCAATTGTATCTCGATCTGTTTTCCGATCACGTAATCGCGCGAGTAGCGCAGCAATGGCAAATCCGCGTCCGGAGTAAACAACTCTTCGGGACGGCCTTCAAAGCTGTTGGGCAACACAACTACAAACGGATCGCGCATAAGCGGATACTCGATCAGCCCCTCGGTACGCCCCGGTGGTCTTGTGGCGACGCCGACATCCAGTTTGTGCTCTTGCAGCTTGGCGAGGATTTCGTGGCTTGGGCGTGTGAAATGCCGAAAATTGCAGCGCGGCAGGGCCTGCGCCAGAAACCGAACAAGGTCAGGTGCGATCTGGTTATCGAAATCGTCAATCAGCGCCAATCGCAGGTCGGTCGCATGTTGCCAGTTGCCCGTGCGGATTTCCGCCTCACCACGCTTCAGAACAGTCAGGCCGTCGCGGACATAACGCGCGAACACTTCGCCCGCCGGTGTAAGACCCATTGGTCTGCGACCGTGATCCACCAGTTCGATGCCCAGCGCACTTTCCAAACTGCGCAGATGGTTCGAGACCGTACTGATCGACAAGCCCGTTTCGGACGCGACCTGCTGGATTGATCCGGATTTGGCGATCAGCTGGAAAACTTCCAGCCATCTCAGGCTTAAAGACTTTGACACAGCATTCGACCATTGTTTCGATTTGTTCGAAACTAGCGAAGCAAAGATTTGCCTCTACGGCAATGATGAATTTGGCGGTCGGGTCCGGGCCTACGCCCGCATCCTCTCGAAACCCGGGTCGTATGGACAGGGCGGGATCACACTTGCGCGAACGCGTTGGCCGCAGCTGTCCAGCTCCATTTCACAGCCTACCTCCGCTGCCGAAGGATCAACAAATCCATGCGCCAGGTTCAGACCGATTCGATGCCCCCATTCACCTGAGGTGATCGTGCCAACGACCTTGTCGCCCAGCATAAGCGACGCACCTGGATGCGCGGGACCACGGGTCGAGGAAACTTGCAGCGAAACGAGTTTTTTGCGCGGCCCCTCCGACTGCCGTTTCAGCAACGCTTCGCGCCCGACGAAGTCGCCCTTATCGAGTCGCACAAACCGTTCCAGGCCTGTTTCATAAGGGTCAAACTCAGTGATCAGGTCGGCTTTCCAATGCAAAAAGCTCTTCTCCATGCGCATCGTCTCAACGGCCCGCGCGCCAAACAGTTTCAAACCGTGCGCTTCGCCAGCCCGCCGCAGCGCCAGATAGGCCGCATAGAGCGAGGCGTTGGGCACGTGGATTTCGTAGGCCAACTCACCCGAGAAACTGAGGTTCATGACAGTAACCGGAGCAATGCCGACGAAACACTCACGGACGCTGAGCCAGGGGAACGCATGGGCGGACCAGTCCCCTCTGGCACAACCCGATAATACCTCTCGCGACTTGGGGCCCGCCAATACCAGAATAGTTTGATCATTTGTGAGACTGCGCAGGTGAACGTCTTCGCCGCTTTGCAAGTGCGTCCGCAACCAGTCCATGTCGTGAAACTCGCTTGCGGCGGCCGAGCCATACCACACACGACCCGGCCCCCGGTCACTGCGGGGAAGATTGGCCACCGTTGCCTCGGCCTTGACCATTCCGTGATGGTTCAGCAGATAGCCCAGCCCGACGCGCCCCTCGCGCCGGGTCACGGCACCGCAAAACATCCGGTCCAGAAACGCGTGCCTATCCGAGCCTGTGATTTCGATCCTGTTGAATCCGTTCACTTCGGCCAACCCAACGCCGGTCTGAACATTCCGAACCTCGGCAGCAATCAGATCGAAGGTTTCGTCAAAATCGAAACTGTGTGTTGGTGAGAATTCAGGGGAAGGTTTGATGTAATCCACCCTCTCCCACCCGTTGACCACAGTGAACTCTGCCCCTTCGGATGCCAGAACAGGCGTTAGAGGGGTTGTCTTGGCCGGCCGGCCGGCGGGACGGTGCTCATGGGGAAAGTGAAACCGGAATTCGTTCTGGTAATCCTCAACCGCCTTGAGCGCTGTCAGTTCCACATTGGCGTGGCCCGTGAACCGCCGCGGGTCGAGGCACCAGGTGTCATAACACGCTTCTCCGTGCACGATTTGCTGGGCCAGCAGCCAACCGTGACCCCCGCCTTCGCCAAGGCCCGCGCGCAAACCGATAATGCAATACGCGTTGCGCTTGCCGGGTATCGGTCCGACCAGTGGCGCCCCGTCGATTGTGTAGGTGATCGGCCCATTAACAACCGTGTGAATGCCGACCTCCATCAGCGCAGGCATACGAGCGAAGGCGCCTTCCAACACATCCGTCACTCGGTCCAGATCGTCAGGGCACAATGCGTTGACGAAATTCGGATCGATCCCGTCCATCCCCCAAGTTTTGCAGCCCTGTTCGTAAAACCCAACAAGCAGGCCATTCTTTTCCTGCCGACAGTAATAGTCGCTGATCGGACACCGAAGCAGGGGCATCCGGTGATCGGCATCGCGTATGGCGGGTATCTCTTCGGTCAGGAAATACTGATGCTCCATCGACGACACGGGATGATGGACCCCCATCATCGCGCCAACTTCATTGACCCTGTAGCCGCAGGCGTTGACCACGACGTCACAGTCAATATCCCCGTGCTGAGTATGTACGGTCCAAGTATCATCGCTGTGCTGCGTCAATCCGGTTACGGGCGTGTTTCGATAAACCTCCGCCCCTGCCTTGCGCGCGCGGCGCGCCAGCGCCTGACACAATTGCGCAGGATCGATGTCTCCGTCCAGTGGGTCCCACAAACCGCCGATCAGGTTGTCGGTCGATATCAATGGGTGGCGGCGTGCGCATTCATCGGCATCAATCACCTCAAAATGCACATCCATTCCCCGGGCCATTGAGGCGAAATGGCGATAGCCCTGCATCTGTCCTTCGGTATTGGCCAGACGTATCCCACCGTCCCCGTGATGGTAGTTGATCGGATAGTCCGGATCATCGGCCAGCTCTTTGTACAATCGGATCGAATGGGATTTCAGGCCCACCATTGTCTGGTTCATGCCGAAATTGGTAACCTGCGCAGCAGAATGCCATGTTGTGCCTGAGGTCAGTTCATCCCGCTCGACAAGCATCACATCGCTCCACCCCTCTTGGGTCAGGTGATACAGTGTCGAGCATCCTGCGATCCCGCCACCGATCACAACGGCTCTGGTCCGTGACTTCATTGGCTTTGCTCCCATAGGTCCCGGACAAGTCTTGCGGAATTACAGGTTACCGCGACAACCGCGCAAATGCCGGTGCTGGAAAATCGAAACTGCGATTTCGGATTCTGAAAATGGCGTTTCCGCTTTGATGTCGGCTCGTTCTGCGTCTTACGGTGCAGAAAACAGAGTAAGGGAATTGGGCCGGATGACATCGGAGGGTACGAAACGAAGCGGTCGAAAAGCGCGCCATGCACAGCGTGCCGCCAAACCGGTTGTCGATCCCTGCCCGCCCGGTCAGAAAGGCGGCGCGTTCAAGCCATTGAGCCCGGCGGAAATCGAGCAGATATACGACACCGCCCTGCGTCTGCTTGAGCAGCTGGGCATGGGGAGCGTTCCGGAACGGCTTGCTGCAGATCTCCTAGCTGCCGGTGCTCAACCTGTTGCGCAGGACCGCCTGGTGTTTCCGCGCGCGATGGTCCAGCGCGCGATCAACTCGGCCGCCAAAAATTTCGTGTTCCACGGTCGGGATGAAAGCCGTTCTATCGAGGTGGGTGGTGACCGCGTATTCTTCGGCACCGGTGGCGCCGCGGTTCAGACTCTGGACATCGACAGCGGGGTTTACCGCCCGTCCACGTTGGCCGATCTGCATGACTTCACGCGACTGCAGGATACGTTGGCTAATGTCAGCTGGTTCACCCGGTGCTGCGTGGCGACCGACGTGCCCGACGTAGTCGATCTGGACGTCAACACGGTCTACGCGCTGGTGCGCAACACGACCAAGCCGGTGGCCACCTCGTTCACACTGGCCGAACATGTTGGCCCTATCATTGAGATGCTGGATATCGTGGCTGGAGGGCCAGGTGAATTTGCCAAAAGGCCCTTTCTGAAAGCCCATATCAGTCCGGTCATTTCTCCGCTGAGATATGGCGAGGATGCGGTGGACGTCGTCTATGAATGCATTGCTCACAACATACCGATGTCCTGTATCACGGCCGCGCAGGCAGGGGCGACGGCCCCGGCAACATTGGCCGGATTTCTGGCGCAATCGCTGGCCGAGACACTGGCCAGCCTTGTGATGGTCAACACGATCAAACCCGGCTTTCCGATGGTGTTTTCCAATTGGCCCTTCATCGTGGATCTCAGAACCGGGTCATTCGCCGGAGGCAGCGGCGAAACGGCGATTCTCAACGCAGCATCCGCGCAGATCATCAATTGGATGGGGCTGCCTTCCGGCGTCGCGGCCTCGATGACGGACGCCAAAGCCATCGACGCGCAATACGGGGTTGAGAAGGGGATGACGTCACTTGCCGCCGCGCTGGCCGGGGGCAATCTGATCTACGAGAGTTCGGGCATGACCGCATCGCTGCTGGGCGCGAGTTTCGAGGCTTTTGTTCTGGACAACGAAATGCATTCGCACACCTATCGCGCCTTGCGCGGGATCGAAGTTACCGAAGAGAACCTTGGCTTTGACGCCATCTGCCAATCGGTTTTGGGTGACGGGCATTTTTTGGGCAGCGAACACACTTATGCCGCGATGGAGCGGGATTACTTCTATCCCGTGCTTGCGGACCGACAGGAACCGCGCACCTGGCAAGATGACGGCGCCAAGGATGCATGGTCGTCCGCCAATCAAGTCGCCAAGGACGTTCTGGCCACCCATCACCCAGAATATCTTACGCCCGAACAGGACGCCGAAATTCGCAGACGGTTTCGCATTTTGATCTGAAAACCACAGGGCATTCCCAGTTAGTGGATGACCCGCTAGGGTCACCCGAGGAAACCTGCGGAGGATAGGCCCATGACCGATTCATTTTTTCAGCCGGTATCGGCGATGGAGTTGGCCCGGTTTGCCGGCATCCCCACTTTCATGCGCCTGCCCAGTCTGGATCTGGACCACGAACGCATATCTGATGTCGAACTGGGTCTTGTCGGTATTCCCTGGGACGGCGGCACCACTAATCGCCCCGGCGCGCGGCATGGTCCACGGCAGATGCGAGACTATTCCACGATGATCCGGGCGATGAACCCCGTTACCGGAGTCGCGCCGTTCTCGTTGGTCAATTGCGCTGATCTGGGGGACGTCGCGCCCAATCCGGTCGATATCGAAGACACCCTAAACCGGGTCACCGACTATTACTCGACCCTGCACACCAAAGGCATCACGCCTTTGACCGCGGGCGGGGATCACCTGACCACCCTTCCAGTCCTGCGCGCATTGGCCGCCACGGGCCCTGTCGGCCTGATCCAGTTCGACAGCCACACGGATCTGTTCGACACCTATTTCGGCGGCCATAAATTCACTCACGGCACTCCGTTCCGACGCGCGGTCGAAGAAGGTCTCGTCGACCCCAAACGCTTTGTGCAGGTCGGCATTCGCGGCACTGCCTACAACACCGAAGATATCGAGTGGGGCGAGGCGCAGGGCATTCGCATCATCCGCATCGAAGAGCTGTTTGATCGAGGCATCGACGACGTGATGGCCGAGGTGCGCGGTATCGTCGGAACGGCCCCCACCTATTGCACCTACGATATCGACTTTGTCGACCCGACATACGCGCCCGGCACCGGCACACCGGAAATCGGCGGCCCCAACAGCTTTCAGGCCCAGCAGGTCATTCGCCAGATGTCCGGTGTGAACCTGATTGGTGCCGATCTGGTCGAGGTCTCACCCCCGTTCGATCCGAACGGAGGCACCGCGTGGCTGGGCATTTCGCTGATGTTTGAATTGCTTTGCGTTCTGGCACAGGCCGTCGACGCTCGGCGAGCTTAACTCGCGGCGACGTTCTCTGCGATCATCGAAATCATCTCGAACATCACCGCCGCTGCGGTCAGCGCGGTGATGTTGTTCGGACTGTCCTTGGTCGGCATCATGCAGACCACATCGCCGCCCACAATATTCAACCCGCGCGCCGCGCGCAGGATGCCAACAGCTTCATCAATATCGAACCCCTTCTCGCCGGGCTCCAGATTGGACACAGCGGGTGCTACGGTCGGGTCGAGGCAGTCCAGATCGAACGTGATATAGACCGGACGATCACCCAAAACTTTTTTGGTCTGAGCAACCACGTCCTCCAGCCCACGCTGGCGGAACTCGCGCATGGTGACGATGTTGTAACCATAGTCGTAAGACGGTTGCAGCCAGTCCAGGCTGCGCGGATGGCCACGCAACCCGATCTGCATCGATCGTGTCGGATCAACCTGCCCCTGATCGGCAAGATACGCGCCCCAATGGGCCGCCGACTTTTTGGCGCCCAGAAAATGGTCGACCTTTGTGAACACATCCGTATGTGCGTCAAGGTGCAGAAAACTGACCGGCTGACCACCGGCAATCTGGCCTCGGCCCAGCGCCTGCACGATCCCGCCGGTGATGGAATGGTCTCCGCCAACGGAAACGGGGCGCGCGCCGGCTGCATCGATATCCTTGTAGAATTCGGTGATGCGTTCGATGCAGTCCTCGTTATCGTTAGCCTTCGGAAACGGGACATCGCCCACGTCAGCGATCCGCGCGCTGTTCCACGGGTCGATTTCGAATACCGAATGCACCCGCCGCTGTACTGCCGAGACGTGGCGCAAGGCGCGCGGACCCAGATGCTGATCTCTTTCGGTCGTGCCATTACCGGTCGAATGCGGCACCCCCACCAGCGCGATATCCTGTCCCTTAGGTCCGACATTGGGGCAACGGAACAAGGTGGGTACACCCCACCAATACAGATTGTCCATCATGGATTGCTCGTAAAGGTCGGTCATGATTTCCCTCGATCAAAGAAAACGCCCCGATCTAAACCGGGGCGCAAATGTTCAGATTTTTTCGTCTTCCCGCCGGAAGGCACCTTGCACGATCCGGTCCATGACCATGGCCAGGAAAAGGATTGCAAACCCGCCCAACAGGCCCGGCCCCTTGGCGGCGTATTGCAGGGCTTCAAGGATTTCCTTGCCCAATCCGCCGCCGCCAATCAGCGAGATGATAACCACCATCGACAGGCACATCAGGATGGTCTGGTTCACACCTGTCATGATCGATGGCAGCGCCAGCGGGATCTCGACATCCTTCAGCAATTGCCATTTCGAAGCTCCGAATGCGACCGCCGCCTCCTTGATACTTTCAGGAACGCCTTGCATCCCCAAGGCCGTCAGGCGGATCACCGGCGGCATGCCAAAGATGATCGTGGCCAGAATGCCCGGCGGGTTGCCCGTGCCAAAGAAGGCGATAATCGGGATCAGGTAAACAAAGGCCGGAAGCGTCTGCATCAGGTCCAGAACCGGTTCGGCGGCGCGATACGCCCGTTTGGATTTACCGAACCAGATACCCAACGGGATACCGAACACAACGCACAACAACACCGCCGCCCCGACCAGAGCCACGGTTTCCATCGCCACGTCCCAGTAACCCAGCAACGCGATATAGGCCAAAGACGAAGCTGTGAAGATCGCCACCCTCGGTCCAGCCGCGCGCCATGCGGTCACGCAGATCACAAGCATCACAACCGGCCACGGAGAGCCGATCAGCGCGACCGTCAGCGCATCCAGAACTGAACGCACGCCCGCAACGATCCCGTCGAATACGTCACCCCCGGCCGCAGCCGCTGCGTCGATCTGGGCCTCCATCCAGCTAGCGAGACTTGAGAACAAAGTTCCGTTGCCCTCGCCCAATATCATCTCGGATACTTGTTGCTCGGGGAATGCGTCCAGCAACGGCAGTGAGGCGTTTACGGTGAACTTGTAGACGATCAACGGTCCAATGGCGGCTATCAGCACCGCGCCCAGAACCGTGTTGCGGGTTGAACGGCCGCTTTCAGTACTGTTAGGATCGATACGCCACTTCGAGTACTGCTTTTCGTATACACGGTCCGCGTAAAACCCCTGCACCAGCTTGAAAACCAGCAGCATCAGCAGGCCGGTGATCATGATGCCCAATGCTTCGGACTGGGCCGCCGCCGCTTTCTCGAAACTGGAATCCGCTGCTTTCTGGATGTTCGCCGCCAGCTTGTTGAAACGGTCGATATCCGCTTTTTCCGTGGCGTCCGCCGCGCGGGCCAACAACTCGTCCGCGCGCGCTTGTTGACGCGCGGCGCGTTCTGCTAGGTCAGCACCGGGATTTCCCCAGGCGCCGCGTCCAATTTGAACCCAGGCGATGATTTCCAGGATCAGGAACGTCCAAAACATTCCCCAGATCGCACGTGAGGCGGACCAGAACGGCCCCAATACAGCCGCCCAAAAATTGAACGTGTTGGGCACTCCGCTGGTCGCATCGTGAATTTTGTGAAACGCTTTGACGTAATAGTCACCGTTCGGCCCGACGAACTCATGAATAGAGCGGTCCAGCGCATCGCGGTCGACTTCGATGTCCGAGGCGGCTGTGACTTTCAGTTCCATTGTTGCATCAGTCATTTTTGCCCCCCTGAATACCGCGCAGCAGACGCGGCTTTGTTACGACCCCCACGTCGCTGCCTGAATCGGTTATGATGACCGGCAGGTCCGTATTGACGGCAAGATCGATCAACTGGTCCAGATCTGCGCCTTCATCTGCGCGTGGCGCGCCTTCGGTGGGGCCAGAGTAGCTTTCGATCGGCTCCATAATCGAATGCGCCTTGACCAGTTTGAGCTTGGAAATACCCTGAACGAATTCACGCACATAGTCGTCTGCCGGGTTCATAACGATGTCTTCGGGCGTACCGATCTGAACGATTACACCGTCTTTCATGATGGCGATGCGATGGCCAATGCGAATGGCCTCGTCCAAATCATGCGTGATGAACAGCGTGGTCTTTTGCAACTGCGCCACCAGCGCTTTGAACTGGTCCTGCAGCTGCAGCCGGATCAATGGGTCGAGCGCCGAGAATGGCTCATCCATCAGCAGAATTTCAGGGTCCGAGGCCAGCGCACGGGCAATCCCTACCCGTTGCTGCATACCGCCCGACAGTTCCTTGGGCAAACGGTCCTCATAACCGGTCAGGTCCACCAGCCCCAAGGCGTGGTCAGAAACCGCCCAGCGCTTGGACTTGGAAACTCTGCGAATTTCCAGCGGATAGGCCACGTTATCCCGAACCGAGCGGTGCGGCATCAGCGCCATATGTTGAAACACCATCCCGATTTGCATGGCCCTGATGCGGCGCAGTTCGGCCTCGGAAATCTTGGACACGTCATGCCCGAGAATCTCGATCTTTCCGGCGGTGGGTTCGATCAGGCGATTGACGTGGCGCACCAGCGTAGATTTGCCTGAACCCGACAGGCCCATGATGCAGAAAATCTCGCCCCTTGGCACTTCGAAGGTCGCGCCCTGAACGCCTACCACACAATTGAATCTTTCCAGAACTTCAGGCTTTCCAATGCCTTCGTTCCGGACGGCTTCCATGGCTTCTTCGGCTCGGGCGCCAAAGATCTTCCAGACATCCGTCAGTTTAACGACTGTTTCGGTCATTTTCATCCCTTTGATGCAAAACAGGCCGCCGGGCTTTCCCGACGGCCTGTCCGAGTTTCAGTTCCGAAGGGCGTCAATCACTCGGACATCCAACCCAGAACGGCATCTTCATTTGCGCCAACCCATTCCTCTGCGTAGGCCGCCGGTTCCTTCCCGTCGATCACCAGAGCATAGGTCATCGCCGAAACCGTATCGGTATCCAGTTTCATGTTGGACAGCATACGGGCGACTTCGGGGTACTCTTCCTCAAGGGACTTTGCGTAGTGCAGATGCAAATAGGCCAGATCCCAGGCAACACCGGCCTCGGATTTTTCCAGCCAGTCCGGATCATCGGTCGGTTGCAACACGTTCCATTTCGCCGCGTCATAGGCGGGCTCTTCCAGCACCTGCAACTCATGCAATTCAAAAACGTAATGCGGGGTATAGCAGAACCCAACCCACGCATCGCCAGCCTTGATCGCGTTGTCGAGGTTGGCATAGGCAACGGTTTCATCGATCTCGGTCAGTTCAAAGACCTGATCATAGCCATAGGATTTGGCCCGGATTTTCTCGACATTGGTCGAGGCCCAGCCCGGCGCGCCGATCCACAGCTCACCCTGTCCATCACCATTGCTGTCGAACAGCGCCGCGATGTCCGGATTGGTCAGATCGTCAATTGACCTGATATCATTGGCATCCGCAGTCGCCTTGTCCACGCACATCCCCTGAAAGGCTTCGACGCCGTTGGGGTTGAACGCGACGGTTCCTTTGTCTGTGACGTAAGTGTCGTGCAGGTTCTGCTGGTTCGGCATCCACACTTCGGGGTGAACATGCATGGCACCGGAGTCCATCGCCTCGAACACGATCGGGTTGGTGCCGTTCTGAAGTTCAACCTCAAGCCCGAGGTTCTGTTCAATCGCAACCTTCAGAATATGCGCTGTCGCGTTTACCGAAGGCCAGTTCGGCACACCGATCACAATATCAGCGGCAAGAGCTGGTCCGGCGATCGCAACGGACGCGCCTCCCAGTAACGTGGCTAGTTTGTTCATTTGGTGTCTCCATGTTGGGCGTCCGCGGTGCTGAAGTTCTACCCGTGGGCATTGGTGCACCTTGCAAACCAAGTCGGGAAGACGATACTTCCCCTGTTATTGGCCACCGGCGCGATGCGCCAAGCTGGCCAGAAAACTGAAGCACGCAGACGCGCCACCCATCAAGAGTTACGTCCATCAGACCCTTGTATTCGAGATTATCGTAGAAATATTTCGATTTTTCCGGAACTGCGACTGAGCAGGCGTCACATCAGGAACCAGCGCAGGAAGTTTGCTGTTAAACGGTGCCCTTTTCCAGAATGTAACTAACTGTCTCTTGGGTCAGATGTTTGAACCGCGCGCGTTCGTTTACATAAAGACAGACTTGACGTTGATCAGGCAAGTCCTCGATTTCGCGAAACGCCGTCGCCTCTGGGATGAAATCGGCAACCGTTTGCGGCAGAACAGTGACCCAATCCCCAGTCCGGACCATCGTGATCAAGGAATGGGTGTTGTGAATGGTTACGTCTGCCTGCGCTTCAGACTCGTGAAACCGCGGCGACTGGATATGTTCACACAGCGCATTTCGGATGAACGGTGTCGACAGAACTTGTTGAATTGTCGGAGGCACCGGCTGCGTCATCAGCGGGTGATCGGACGCGCAGACAAGACCGAACCTGTCCTGGAACAGGGGAATCGACCGGACACCGTTTAGCGCGTGCTGCCCCGATGCGATACCGATATCCGCCTTGCCCTCGACCAACGCGTCCAGAACCTGCTGCGTGTCAGTGTCGCGCAGCTCGACCTTCACGCCGGGAAAGCGTTGGGTGATGTGCGCCAACACTTTTGGGAACACTAACGCGGCGACCGATGGCACCGACACGATGCGCAGCAGGCCGTGTTCGGCTTTGGCGGCCGCCTCAATCTCAAGAATAGTCTGGTCGAACTGCCGCACCTGTTTCAGTGCTGCCTCAAAGACTTGCATACCCAGCGGAGACAGCTGGTTTTTGCGCTCTCCTTCAAACAACTTCTTGCCCAGATGTTCCTCAAACTGCTTGAGGGTCATTGATACCGCCGACTGTGTGCGGCCTAGCCTGTCGGCAGCTTCGACCAGATTGCCGGTTTGGGCGACGGTGCAAAAACACCGCAATGTCTCGATCTTGATCGCCAAGCTTCACCTTTTCTGAAGTTTGCTCAATTTATTTGAGTTTGACTGATATCATCAAATAAAGCCATCCTGCGCCAGACCTATTTTATGACTCTGGGGCGCATCGTGACCAAACTGAACCTGATCGCCGGCGAATGGCTGGCGGGTGAATCCGAGATTGAAAACCGCAACCCTTCGGACTTGAGCGATCTGGTCGGTATGTTTGCTCAGGCAAGCGCCGATCAACTCGAGGCAACGCTGGATCAGGCGCGCATTGCGCAGGCGGAGTGGGAAGCCTATTTGCCCGAGCGCAAGCAAGCTGTCCTGATGAGCATCGGCAATGAGTTGATGTCGCGCGCCGAAGAGCTGGGCACCCTGCTGTCCCGCGAAGAGGGCAAGCCGCTGGCCGAAGGCAAAGGCGAGGTCTATCGCGCCGGTCAGTTCTTCACCTATTACGCTGCCGAGTGTCTGCGCCAGATCGGTGAAAATGCCGACAGTGTCCGCCCCAACGTGGAGATCGACGTGCGACGTGAGGCTGTCGGCGTGGTTGCCATCATCAGCCCGTGGAACTTCCCGACCGCGACTGCCTCGTGGAAGATCGCTCCGGCGCTATGCTATGGCAACGCAGTTGTTTGGAAGCCCGCGAATATTACCCCGGCGTCCGCTGTGGCGCTTACCGAGATTATCGAGCGTCAGGACATCCCCAAGGGTCTTTTCAGCCTTGTCATGGGCTCTGGCAGGTCGATCGGTCAGCGTCTGGTTGAAAGCCCCAAGGTCAACGCGATTTCATTCACCGGTTCGGTCCCGGTCGGAAAGGGCATTGCCGCGGCAGCCATTCAGAACCTGACCAAGGTTCAGATGGAGATGGGATCCAAGAACGCTCTGGCCGTTATGGACGATGCGGATTTGGATCTGGCGGTGACGCTGGCCCTTGGTGGCGCATTCGGCGGAACGGGTCAGAAATGCACCGCGTCTTCGCGTCTGGTTGTTCATACCGGTGTGCATGACGCGTTTGTCGAGAAACTCGTGGCTGGCGCGCAGGCGATGAAAGTCGGCCACGCGCTGGAAGAAGGTGTTCAGATGGGACCGGTCGTCAGCGAACAGCAGTTGAACGAAAACCTCGCCTATGTCGATCTGGGCAAGTCCGAGGGTGCGGAACTGGCCTGCGGCGGTCAGCGCTTGGAGATGCCGCATAACGGGTTCTACATGTCCCCTGGTGTCTTCCTGAACACCAACAACAACATGCGTATCAACCGCGAAGAGATGTTTGCGCCGCTAACCAGCGTCATCAAGGTTGGCAGCTATGAAGAAGCGCTGAACGTAGTGAACGACACCAACTTCGGACTGACGTCAGGCATCGTGACCCAAAGCCTTGCGCGCGCGACCCACTTCCGCCGCAACGCTCGCACCGGTGTTGTCACGGTCAACCTGCCGACGGCAGGCACCGACTATCACGTCCCCTTCGGTGGGCGCGGCGACAGCTCGTACGGGCCACGCGAACAGGGCAAGGCAGCGGCGGAATTCTACACGACCGTCAAAACCGCCTATATCAGCGCGGGAACACCGGTCTGATGCGCATCGACGGGCTGCAATACGCCAATTGGTCGGAGAAGATCTTCCGCCAACTTCGTGAAGGTGGCGTGGACGCGATCCATGTCACCATCTCGTACCACGAGAACTTCCGCGAAACGGTTCTGAACTTTGAAAAGTGGAACCGCTGGTTCGAACTGTACCCCGACCTGATCATGAAGGGCCGCTGGGCCAGCGATATCGACGTCGCGCGCGAATCCGGGCGGACAGCCGTGTTCTTTGGCTTCCAGAATCCCTCGCCCATCGAAGACGATATCGGGCTGGTGGAAATCCTGCACGATCTTGGCGCGCGGTTCATGCAACTGACCTATAACAACCAGTCCCTCCTGGCGACAGGTTGTTACGAGGCCGAAGACACCGGCATCACGCGCATGGGCAAACAGGTCATCAAAGAGATGAATCGGGTGGGTCTGGTGGTCGACATGAGCCATTCGGCGGATCGTTCGACTATCGAAGCAGCGGAGCTGTCCGAGCGCCCGATCGCCATCACCCACGCCAATCCGCACGAGTGGTCCCCGGCACTGCGCAACAAACGCGACGCGGTGATCCGCGCGGTCACGGAAAACGGTGGGATGCTGGGCTTTTCGGTCTACCCTCATCATCTGAAGGACAAATCCGACTGCACGCTGGAGAGCTTTTGCGAGATGATTGCCCGAACGGCTGAAAAATACGGTGCGCAAAATCTGGGGATTGGCACCGACCTGTGCCAGGATCAACCCGACAGTGTCGTGGAGTGGATGCGTGTTGGGCGCTGGACAAAAGAAATCGACTACGGCGAAGGCTCGGCCTCGGCGCCGGGTTTTCCGCCAATGCCGGGTTGGTTTCAAGACAACCGAGACTTTGGAAACATCGAAAAAGGGTTACGCGCGACCGGCTTAAACGATGACGAAGTGGCCGGGATCATGGGCAAGAACTGGTATCGGTTCTTTGCCGAGAACTTCGTCCCACAAAGGTAACCGAATGGAACCACACGCGCAGACAGAGATCGCCAGACGTGACCCAGCCACGGTCATGAGGTTGTCACGCTTAGGATCGCTGCATCAATGTCGGCTCAGCTTTATGCGGCAACTGACCCGCCGCATGGCAGAAGAAAACTGGAGATTCTCGCGCCCCACTTTTGAAATTGACGACAAAGGTGTCGGGCACGCGGTCTACACCGCGCAGGGGCCGGATCATGCATACTCGCTCGTCGCTTTTGCCCATGACCTGCCACCTGAACAACGTTCAGATCGTGTGATTGCCGAGGCGTGGGACGCCACTTTTGCCTTATTCGACGGCGTCCCAACCGAGCAGGACATTCAACGCCTGTCGGAAAACGTGCCACTGCAAGAGGCTGGCCGGATCAGCGAAACTGAGCTGTCGCTGTCTCGCGCAAACCGGTCCGTCCGGTTGTGGGCGCATGTGGTCGACAGGCTGGCCGCAGGGCAGCAACCCGACCTTGAGCAGATTTACAAAGTCGGCTACCTGATGCGCACGACCGCCGTATACGGGTCGGGCAAGTTCGGCGCTGCCGACCGTGAGAAGACAGCAAATCGACCCGAACTGAACGCGCCGTTTCAGGCGGAGATGCTGTCAGTCTATCTGACACGAACCTTTGTTCGCGACCTGGTGCAACACATGGCCCGCGTCAAAGGTGGCATACAAACAGCGGAACTGGACCCAGATATCGCTCAATGGCTGGGCATCGGCAACTCCACTGGTCTGGGTATGGCTCCCTTCATCGTGAACCATCCGGTGCTGTTCAACAATTGGATCATGGTGCGGGAAGAAGCGCTTGCGCGGGTACGATCCCTGCCAACCGCGTCAGACAGTGAAGCACAGCAGTTTCGGGACATATATGAGCGCTGCAAACTGTCGATGTCTTGGTGGCGGTCTGAACATCCAATCCAGATTGAGAAGCTGTCGGCGCTAAATGCCGACCTTGCCGCGATTTCCGACTATCTGAACCAGGACGACTTTACCCGAAACCACCCGTGGGAGCGGCTGATCCAGTGGTCGGAAACAACGCTCAGTGAGGAGGGGCAGGAACTGCTCGCATCGCTTGTTCTGGAACCCTATGGCGATCTGGTGGACGGCCTGACGGATTGCATGGCCGATGGAAATGCCCAAGCACAGATTATCGACGGGGCCAAGACCGTTGCACAAACCCGCGCTCTGATCCGGGATCGCTTTAATTGGGCTTTGAGCCTGGACTGGTCTGACGAGGCGAACTGTGCCCGCGCCTGGTACGTGTCCGAGGAAAAACTGGAGCCACGATTGGGTGAACGGTTCGAGGAACCGATTTCCGACTACGAACAACCTTTGGCCCCCGCGCGCGATGCGGCAGCGGCTTTCGCGGAATTGTCTGTATGGCCGGACGAAGCGCCCATCGCCGAGTTTTTGCTGCTCCACCCCGAACATCGCCATACAATCCGGCGCGCCCAGATCGGTCGCATTGCCCCGTATGGCGAGATTCACGACAACACAATCGGTTCCGGTGTCATGCCTATCGATATGCTGCGGGCCAAGCTGTCCTTTTTCGGTGCCACGCATTTCGATCCACGCTCGGACCGGTGGGTGCGAATCTGCATGTATTCCGGAGCGCCCTACCCCGAGGACCTGAGCACAGAGACCGCTGATTTGTGGGTATACCCGGAGCTGGAAGAATGAATATCTCTCTGAACGAGGTCGAGGCCACTGCAAAGCGGGCAACCCGTGGCGCTGGCTATAGCTGGGGGCTGGCAGAAGAGGCGGCAAAAGCAACACGCTGGTTGTGCGCCCGGGGGCAAAACGGCACCGGCGCGTTGGCCCAACTGTTGCAGATGGGAATGGCCGACGCGCCCAAGCAACACGCTCCGACGGATCTGAGCGGAGATTGGCGCAGTGATGAACTGTTGTGCCCACTGGTTACCGGCGCATTGCTGTCCGATTGTGCAAACCGGGTGAAATCGTCCCCGATCACGATGGGCGACGTCGCGGTGCCCGCTCTGCTGCTCCCTTTTGCCGCTAATGCTGCGCGTCTTCTGGATACCCGCGTGACGATCGAATGCGACGGGACCATTGCCGAGACTGACGGTTTCGATCTGGCTATGAACAGCCCAATTACTGACCAAGCAAAGATGGTATCAGTGCATCTGGGAGGTCAGCTTACCAATGCTGCACCCCATCACACCAGAGCTGAACCCAGCCCGACCGATTGGTCCACGCTGAACCGGTTCGCCCACAACACCTACGCCCCCGCCACCGAAGAATCCCGCCTGCGCGGAGCCGGAGCGGGCCTGTCAGACAACGATTGAAGAGATTCCCATGATTGAAACCCGTACCCTGACCCTTGATCAGATCGAAGACCTCGCTTTCCGCGCCCTTGTCGTTGCGGGCACGTCCGAAGCCAACGCCCGCCCGCTGGCCGCCGCAACAGCGGCCACCGAAGCGGATGGCGTTGCCAGCCACGGTCTGGCCTATATCCCAATCTATTGCGAACATGTTCAGTGCGGAAAAGTCGACGGCGCGGCCCAGCCCCAATTGTCGCGCCCGCGCCCAGGCGTGGTGAATGTGGATGCAGCGACTGGCTTTGCACATACCGCGATCGACATGGGCTTCGAGGCCCTCATCCCAGCGGCGAGGGAACAAGGTATCGCCGCACTGTCCATTCGCAACAGCTATAACTGCGGCGTTCTCGGCTATCACACATTCCGTCTGGCGCAGGCCGGGCTGGTCGGGCTGGGCTTCACAAATGCCCCGGCCTCAATCGCCCCGTCGGGCGGCGCAAAGCCCGTAGTCGGAACCAACCCTTTTTCGATTGCAGCCCCCGGCGCAGATGGCCAACCCGCCCTGTTGATCGACCAAAGCGCCAGCACTATTGCCAAAAGCGAGGTCATGAAACACGCCCGCGAAGGCAAGGCGATCCCGGTTGGCTGGGCGCTGGATGCAGACGGCAATCCGACCACCGATCCCAACGTTGGCCTCAAGGGGTCGATGGCGCCGTCAGGTGGATACAAGGGCGTCGGTGTAGCATTGCTGACCGAGATCATGGCCGCCGCCCTCACCGGAGCGACCCTTGGTCTGAATGCATCGCCGTTCTCGGGCACTGCTGGCGGACCACCAAAGACCGGACAATTCTTTATTGCGATTGATCCGACAGTGACCTCCGGCGACGCTTTTGCGGCAGGGATTAGCGAACTGGTCGAGGCGATCCGCGCACAAAACGGCGCGCATCTTCCCGGGGATGGTCGCCGTGACAAACGTATTCAGGCAGGGACCGACGGCGTTGCAGTGAATGCAGCGACGCTGGACAAGATCGACGCGATCCTGAACTGACGCGTGCCTTTGCACATCGGCATCGCTGACGCATTGGCGGTGCCGAACGAGTCCGAGGACACCTAAGAGGCCGCGACCAAGTTCGTCGTTTGCCTGACGATACATTCCAACTCGCAGCAAAGTCTGAAATGCTCCGGGCTGTCCGAGGTGATGTAGTCGGTGAACCTCTCGCCCGCCAGAGCACCGATTGTCTCTGCCGGGATACGAATGGTCGTCAGACCTGGTTCAACATCTGCAGAGCCTTTGAAATCCCCAATACCGATAATCGACAGGTCTTCAGGAACCCGCAATCGAAGTTTTTGGGCTGCGTACAAAGCTCCCTGTGCGATGACGTCATTGCCGCACAGCAAGGCCGTTGGGCGCGTTTGCGTGGTCAACAAGATCAAAGCTGCCTGCTTGGCCTGAGCGACACTGTAGGGCGCTTGAGTTTCATGCTCATCCGGAACCGAAATACCTTGCTCGTCCAACACGTCATGCACCGCAGAAAGCCTATGTTGAGCCCGATCATTGCCATGGGTTTCGGGAAAGATCAGCCCAATGTCACTGTGCCCCATCGCCAGAAGATGTTCGGCTGCCAGGCGTCCGGCCAACCGGTTGTCTGCACCGACACAGGGAAGGACGGAATCCTGCGAATAGTTCCAGATTGCCAACGCAGGTGTTTTTTGCTGCTTGATCAATCTTGTCGTGGCCTCCGAATGCTCCAGCCCAACCAGCGCCACACCGTCCACGCGATGTTCCAGAAACTTACGCACCATCGCGTATTCCCGATCCAGATCATACCCGTGCGACGCCAGCAAAAGACTGAACCCGGCCTTGTCGATTGAATCCGAGAACGCCTGAATGACTTCGGCGAAAATGGCGTGGTTGATGGTGGGCACAACAAGGCCAATCGTTCCCGACCGCTTCCCATGCATCGTTTGGGCGGCACGGTTGCGGATGTACCCCAATCGCTGCACCGCCTTGTTGATCTTTTTCCGAGTCGCAGGGCTGACCAAATCGGGGTGATTGAAGGTTCGAGAAACTGTTGACGGAGACACTTTTGCGGCCTTTGCAACCGCTACAATATCCACCTTACCCTTTTGATAATTAACCATAAATCTCCACATCCCGGTCGAATTTATGAAAACATTTGCAATACTATTTTCATCCCCTAACCTGATTTGTCAACAAAAGTAAAAGTGCGAACGGACGGGTTGGGAGGCCCTGGATGGAATTCATTTACTACTTCGGAGATGTGTTCACGCCGTTGTCGTTTTTGCTGCTTCTGGGCGGCACGATCGGAGGGTTAATTCTAGGCGCGACACCCGGCCTATCACCGACCATGGCCGTCGCCCTGCTGATCCCGTTTACCTTTCAGCTTGAAGCCGCGCAGGGGCTGATCCTGCTGGGGGCAGCTTATACCTCGACCGTTGCCGGCGGCGCGGTCAGCGCCATTCTACTGAAAATCCCTGGCGCTCCGGCCAACATCGCCACCACTCTGGACGGCCACACAATGGCCAAACAGGGCCAAGGCGCCCGGGCTTTGCAACTGTCCTTTCTGGCCTCGGCCGTCGGGGGTATCTTCGGCGTGCTTCTGCTGATTTTTCTGACCCCGGTGCTGGCGGAATGGGCGCTGGCGTTCGGACCGTCGCACCTGTTCTGGCTGGCCATTCTTGGGGTAACCGTCATTGGTACGCTGGATTCCGCCTCGGTCGTCAAAGGATTGCTTTCGGGCTGTATAGGACTGTGGCTGGCCACCATAGGGTTCGACGACATCATGGGGGCGCAGCGCTTTATCTTTCACCCCGCGTTGGGCGGTGGCATCAACATCATTGCCGCGCTGATCGGCCTGTTCGCGATCCCTCAGGTTTTGACGATGTTCGCCAAGGGCCGCCACAATACCGGTGCCGAGATGATCGAAGTGCAGCGCCATTCGATTACGGCTGCATTCAAAGAACTGTTCAGCCGCACCCGCGCGCTGAGCATCGGAACACTGACAGGCTCGATCATCGGCTTGATCCCGGGCGTCGGTGGCCAGATCGCGGGCCTTGTCGCCTATGATCAAACCAAGAAATTCTCGTCCGAGAAAGACAAGTTCGGCACGGGTCATTCCGAGGGCGTGATTGCCGCGGAATCCGCCAACAACGCTATGGTCGGCCCCTCGCTGGTACCATTGCTGACGCTGTCCATTCCCGGCAGCCCAACCGCCGCCGTTCTGCTGGGCGGGTTGCTGATCCACGGGATTTTTCCGGGCTCGGATCTTTTCGACAATCACCCGGACGTCGCCTGGACCTTTATAAACTCGATGCTGATTGGTCAGGTTCTGATGTGCATCTTTGGCCTTTACGTCGCAGGTCTTGCCGCGCGGGTCGCGCAAGTCCCTCAGTCAGTAATGGCAGCCATCGTTCTGGCGCTGTCAGTGTTCGGGGCCTATTCAGTCCAAGGGTCGATGGGTGATGTCTATGTCATGGCGTGCCTCGGCATCGGCATGTTCTTCCTAGAACGCTTTGGCTTCTCGGCCGCGCCGCTGGTGCTGGGTCTGATCCTCGGACCGATCGCCGAGGCCAACTTTATTCAGGGCGGCATGATCGCTGACGCGACCGTCGGCAAAGCCTCATACTTCATGACCGGCGGGTTGAACCTGTTCCTGATCGCCGTGGTTCTGGCTTCGATCGCCTATTCGGTCTGGATGGAACTGCGCAGCCGTCGCTACACCACTAAAGAGGAGGCGCAGGCATGAACCGCTCACAGCATGTTTTCGGATCGGGTCTGGTCTTTGCAGTTGGCTTGTGGGTCACGTGGGTCAGTTACACTCAACAGCCAGCTGAGGCATTCCTATTCCCACGTCTGATTGCGACGGTCTTTGTTGTGCTGGCCGGATGGACTTTTGTCAAAGCGGTCATGGGGTTGTCCAAGGTCGGGAATGGCGTGACACGGACAATGTTCGTGAACATGCTACCCGGTCTGATCATCACGCTGATCTACATATTCTGGGCGGCAAAAACACTGGGTTTCTACACCGCAACAACCATCGCCTTCTTCGTTCTTCTTTCGATCTACGACCCGGCCCCCCATTCCGAGGTCAAAACCTGGATCAAACGCGGGATCATCACGGCTGTCTTCGTGGCGGTGATGTACGGGCTCTTTGCCATGCTGTTGAACGTCTACACACCAAGGGAAATTCTGTTCTGACCGCTTGGGAAGCGGGTGAACTTAATCAGGGAGGAAACGCAAAATGAAACGATTGATTGCAGGGGCAGCTATGGCTCTGGCGGGCCTGACGGGCGCGGCAATGGCCGAGGAATACCCCGAACGACCGCTGATGATGATGGTCAGCTATGGCGCCGGTGGAGCGACCGATTTTCAGGCGCGGATCGTCACCATGACTGCCGGGAACGAAGATGCGCTGGGAATGCCCATCGCCATCATCAACAAACCCGGCGCGGGCGGTCGGGTCGGCTGGAACTGGTTCGCGACGCAGGCTGATCCGGACGGCTACACTCTGGCCGCGTATAACGTGCCGCATTTCATCGCTCAGTCGATCAAAGGTGGTGTCGAGTATTCAACTGACAGCTTTGAACCCATCGCAAACTGGGGCGCAGACCCGGCGGTGTTCGTCGTTGGTGCCGACAGTGAGTTCAACTCGATGGAAGATGTCGTGGCCTTCGCCAAGGACAACCCCGGCAAACTAACTGTATCCGGCGCGGGTCTGTTCGTGGGCCACCACATCGCTGCCCTGCAGATCGACAAGGCAGCGGGAACCAAGATGGCCTACATCCCGACAAAGGGCGGCGGAGCGGCGGCTATGAAGGCCGTGATCGCCGGTGAAGTCATGGGCGGCATCAACAACCTGTCCGATGCGTTCCGTGCGCAAGAAGCGGGCAATGTGAAGATTCTCGGCGTCGCTGATCTGGAACGCAACGCCTTTTTGCCGGATGTTCCGACGATGATGGAACAGGGGCTGGACGTCGACAATTCCTCGGTCAACTTCCGGGGTGTGATGGTTCCCAAGGGGACACCACCTGAGGTGATCGAGAAACTGGCGGTGACCGTACCCGAGATGTTCGCCAATTCCCGCGTCGCCAAGAAGATGGAGGCGGGCGGCTCGCCCATGCACATCATGACGCGTGACGAAGTGATCGAGATGTGGGCGCTGCGCCAGCAGACGCTGAACGAATTGCTGGCTGGCCTCTGAACGACCCCAATCGGGGCGGATCGGATCCGCCCCGGACAACCAATCGAGGAAGAACATGAACGCTCCGAACGACATAGCCCCCGAGATCGCCGAAGTGGACCGGATCGTTGCGCGTGCCCGCAAGGCACAGGCCGCATATGAGGCAGCAGGCAGTCAGGAGCTGTATGACAAGGCTGCGCTGGCGACCGGTTGGGCGATCATGGAACCCACTCGTAACAAGGCACTTGCGGAACTGGCGGTAGAGACCACCGGGCTTGGCAATGTCCCCGATAAGATCACCAAGAACCACCGCAAGACGCTGGGTCTGCTGCGCGACATTGCAGACGCAAAGACGTACGGCGTCATCAACGACGATCCCCAGACCGGTATCACCGAAATCGCTCGCCCCATCGGCGTGATTGGTGCGGTGGTGCCCTCAACCAACCCCGCCGCGACGCCGGCAAACAATATCATCAACGCCCTGAAGGGGGGCAATGCAATCGTTGTCGCCCCTTCGCCCAAGGGCGTGGCAGCCTGTGAGTTGCTGTTGGCTTTCATACACGCCGAATTTGACAAACTTGGGCTGAGCCGAGATCTGGTCCAGATGATCCCCGCCCCCGGATCAAAAGCCAAGACACAACGACTGATGGAAACATCTGACCGGGTGATCTGCACCGGAAGTCAGAATAACGTCCACCGCGCGCAATCCTGCGGCACGCCTGCCGTTGCGGTCGGTGCAGGCAATGTCACCGTGATCGTGGATGAAACCGCTGATCTGACCGCGGCTGCGGCCAAGATCACGGCTTCGAAGTGTTTTGACAACGCGACCTCGTGCTCATCCGAAAACGCAGTCGTCGTGGTAGATGCGGTCTATGATGATTTTGTCGCAGCAATGGCAGCCGAAGGTGGCGCGTTGGTACCGGCTTCGGATGAAGCGGGTATCGTCGCACGGCTTTGGCCGGATGGACATCTCAACCGTTCGGCCATTGCGCAAGACGCCGACAAGATGATGGACGCTTTGGGGATGGCAGGAAATGTCCCCGAAGGAACCAAGTTTCTGGCGGTCGAAACCGATGGGATCGGTCCGGATTACCCCTTGTCGGGAGAAAAGCTCAGCAGGGTTCTGGCGCTGTACCGGGCATCCAACTACGCGGACGCCAAGGCCATCGCAGGGCGCATACTGGCTTACCAAGGGGCCGGACACTCGGTCGGCATTCATACAGCTGAAGACGCGCGCGCCATTGAGCTGGGCCGCGAGCTGCCCACTTGCCGGGTTATCGTTAACCAGGCACATACCTTTGCCACTGGCGGCAGCTTCACCAACGGAATGCCGTTCTCGCTTTCGATGGGATGCGGAAGTTGGGGTGGCAACTCAATCGACACCAACCTGCACTGGCGACACTTCGTGCAGACGACTAAGGTTGTGCGCGAAATCCCACCGCGTGAGCCCGAGCTCGAAGACATGTTCGGCGCGTACTGGAGGGAGGTCGGCCAATGATGGAACCGCCCAAGGGAACCGTTCGAGATTGGTTGGACATCAGGGCCCATCAGGGCGGCACCGGATTCGTTTTCCCTGATGGGGCGCAGGACCTGAGTTGGGACGAACTACTCAGTTCCGCCCGCAGCGTCGCAAGCATGTTGACCGGATTGGGCGTTGAGAAAGGGGAAAGCATCGCCCTGCTCTACCCCAATTGCCGCGAAGCGCTCATCGCTCTGCTTGGGGTTCTTTACGGCGGGTTCCGGGCAACCATGATCAACCTTGTCGCTGGCGACAGTGCGGTGGCGTACGCACTGAACCACAGTGGCGCACGCTTTGGTTTTGTGCACTCCGACCAGCTCGAATTGTTTACACGAACGACCGATCCCAAGGAAATAACTCCACTACAGGTTTCAGATGCCCGAGGTGCCGTCGCCGAACTCTATGACCTTGTACCCGAAGACCACGCTTTGCTGATGTACACGTCCGGCACGACCGGACGCCCCAAGGGCGTGGTTCACACGCATTCCAGCCTGCTAGCCGGAGGCTGGACCACAACTGTTGCTCATGAGCTTACAGAAAAGGACCGTGGATTTTGCGTCTTGCCGATCTACCACATCAACGGGCTTTGCGTGACGGTGATGGGAACGCTGGTTTCCGGCGGTTCTCTGGCGATGTGCGAACGGTTTTCGGCCAGCCGCTTCTGGGGCAACCTTGAGAAGACCAAGGCGACGTGGTTTTCCGTCGTCCCCACCATCATTTCGCACCTCTTGCACTCGGACACCAATCCAAGCGCCGACACCCGCCAGCGGTTGCGGTTCGGTCGGTCCGCGTCATCCGCGCTGGCTCCGGATGTACAGCGCGCATTTGAAGAACGGTTCGAAGTCCCGGTCATCGAAACCATGGGACTAACCGAAACCGCTGCACAGATTCTGTCCAACCCGTTGCCCCCGGGCGTGCGCAAGATCGGATCGCCCGGAGTTGCCTACGGAAACGAAGCGGCAATCTTTGACGCAAACCTTGAACCCGTCATGGACGGAGCAGAAGGCGAGTTGGTCATACGCGGCCCGAATGTGATGCTGGAATACCTCAAAGACCCCGATGCAACGGCGGGCACGTTTTCTAAGGATGGTTGGCTTCGAACCGGAGATCTGGCGCGCATGGACGAGGATGGGTACGTCTATGTCACGGGCCGATTGAAAGAGCTGATCATAAAGGGCGGCGAGAACATCGCCCCGCGTGAGATTGACGAAGCCCTGTATTCCCACCCCGACGTGGTCGAGGCCGCTGCATTCGCGCGCCCTTGCAACAGCTACGGCGAAACCGTCGAGGCGGCTGTCAAAATACGCGAAGGTTCTGAACTGACCCCCCTCGCCCTGTTGGAGATTTGCGAGACAAAACTCGGCCGGTTCAAATCCCCGGACGAGGTTCACATTCTGCTGGATTTGCCAAAAGGACCATCGGGAAAAATCCAACGGAACCGAATTCTCGAAATCGTCGACGGGCAAAGCTGAGCGTCAGCGAGCCTTGTGACCGCTGACGCGTTGCTGGGACCGTCCCAGTGCAATGAGTCGACTAACTCTTGCGTCGCTTCGGCACGGCGTCACCGCCCTTGCCCGACTTCGCGGCCGCAGCGCGTGCACGGTTTTTCTTGCTGTTTGGCTTACCCTTCGGCGGCGGAGGGCCTTTGGTCGACTTGCCGCCGGGTTTTGGCTTGCCGTCCTTGCTTGCTGCCGTGCTTGGTTTGCGGGTTTTAGCCTTTGCGCTCTTTGCGCTGAAAGCCCGTTCCGCCTTGTCTTCGCGTACCGCGGCCGAGGGCGCTCGGCGCACCCTGGCTGCGGGTTCGTCTGACCGTTCTGGCTTGACCCGCTTCCCCTTGGGTTTGCCGTATTCAGGCTTGGGCTTTTCCTTACGAGGTTCCGAGGCACCGCCGTAATCGGGTCGAAGTGCATGCCCTTTGCGCGGGTGTGGCTTGCCTTTGGGCCCGCGCCCGGCTTTTGACCGTTCAAAGGCTGGAACGTCCGGCACGCCATCCAGTTGGACAAGAGTCTTAGAGCCTTCGATCGTCATCTCAGCGCCCACAGCCGTCAGAAAACCCGCGACGCTGGCTTCTCGGATTTCAACATAAGATACATCATCGGCAATCCGGATTGCCCCAATGTCGTCCTTGGTCAAATTGCCCGCCTTGCAGATCATCGGCAGCAGGTGACGAGGTGAGGCATTTTGATTTCGACCTTCAGACAATGAAAACCAGACACTGGGGCCAAAGGCCGCGCGCGGTTTGGGACGCTCCGAGTTGACGGGCGCCAGTTCTTCCGGCGCTGAATGGCGCAACTTGTACTGTCGCAGATATGCCGCGGCGATTTGCTCTGGGGGGAACTCTTCAACGAGGTGCTGAACAGCCGCGCGTTCGCTTTCGGTGATCTCGACCTGCCAGTCATCCGAGGCGAACATACGCGCCTGATCCCGCTCGTTCACTTCATCAGCCGACGGGGCCATGCCCCAATCGGCGGTCAGTTTTGCGAATTTCAAAATGCGCTCAGCCTTTTTCCGTGATGACGGCTCGACCACCAGCGCGCTGACACCCTTTCGCCCGGCACGACCCGTGCGCCCAGACCGGTGCAAGAGGGTTTCATGGCTGTTAGGCAATTCTGCGTGAACCACCAGATCAAGGTTCGGCAGGTCAATCCCGCGTGCGGCGACATCCGTTGCCACACACACCCGAGCCCGCCCATCGCGCATGGACTGCAATGCGTTGGACCGCTCGCTTTGGGTCAGTTCGCCGGACAACGCCACCACTGAAAACCCGCGATTGGAAAGTCGTGTGGTCAATCGCGACACCATCGCACGCGTGTTACAGAAAACGATGGCGTTGGGGGCTTCGTAGTACCGCAACACGTTGATGATCGCGTTATCGCCATCACGCGGAGCCACCATCATCGCACGGTATTCAATATCGGCATGTTGTGTCTTCTCGCTGACCGTACTCACCCGCTCGGCGTCGCGTTGATAGCGTGTTGCAAGATTTGCAATGGCGCGCGGGACAGTGGCTGAGAACAGCAACGTCTGCCTCTCTGCCGGAGTTTCATCAAGGATGAACTCAAGATCCTCTCTAAACCCGAGGTCCAGCATTTCATCGGCTTCGTCTAGAACCACGGCCCGGATCGCAGTCAGATCAATGGACCCGCGCATGATATGGTCGCGCAACCGACCTGGCGTTGCGACCACAATATGTGCCCCGCGTGCCAGCGCTCGGCGTTCGTCTCGCATATCCATGCCACCAACGCACGAGGCAAGAAACGCACCGGCGTCAGAGTACAACCAACTCAGTTCACGCTTGACCTGCATGGCCAGTTCCCGCGTTGGCGCAACGACCAGAGCCAAGGGCGCGCCGGACGCCCCGAATGTCTCATCAGCGCCCAACAACCGCGGAGCAATCGCCAATCCGAACCCAATCGTCTTTCCCGAACCGGTCTGCGCAGATACCAGCATATCGCGCCCTTCCAATTCAGGCTGGGTCACGGCCTGCTGGACTTGAGTCAAAGTATCGTACCCCTTGCGGGCAAGCGCATCTGCGATGGTCTGTTTCACGGTGGTGTTCTTTGTATCGGCGTGGTGATGCGGGCTCAGCGGTATTGCGATCAGCGCATCATCCAAAGTTAAAGACCGCCTCATAACGGGACTTTGATGCAAAGTATAGCAGAGTATTTGCCATCGCCGCGAAAATAGCGAACCGAAAGAACAACGGCTCCGGCTGCGCAGCGGCTTGGCGTTTGATCCTCCCCCATCGAAATAGCCCACCGCCATGAACAGGAAAACCGACGGGCCATAAGTCAAGTAAAATGCTACCATTCCCCAACCTCAACTCACGCCCATTCGACAGCTCAAGAGGAGATACGACAGCGTCCGCAATGCACTGCATCAAATTATTCATTATTCGGTAAAAGTGGTGCCGGGGGCGGCATCACTCTCTTACATAAAATCAACACTTTAACAGAAAGTGGGACACGAAAAGTTCCCACATTTTTCCACAAGAATTCGCAGAAATTGTCCCACTTATTTCGTATTCAAGCCTGTCGTTTGGCACGACTTAAGGCTCGTGCAAGCACGGCTTCGTCTTGCAGGTGCGCGGCTTCTTCTGCCTCCAATCTTTTGAACAGCGGAAGGTACTGTGGGCCATCCCTTTCAATGATTGCGGCAAGGATGTTTAACGCATCTCGGATTTGCTCGAGCTTACTCAAGTGAGACCTCCACCTTTACTGTAAACCGGGACAGCTTATCCCTTAGTGTCGTGAGAGATACCCCGGCCATATGCGCCGCCAGCGTCTTGTTTCCGCCTGACTTGGTAAGCGCATACTCGAGGTACTGACGTTCAGCCTCCATCATGACTTGCGCCAATGACTTGTCATTGATTTCTAGTAAGACGCTTTCCTGCACACGCCACCTCTTGATCGGGTTTCAGTCGTTTGTAATATAAAAAATATTAAAATTGTTAGCGAACAGTAAACACGTGGAAGAAGATTTATTCTCCGTGAGACAACTTAAGGCAGCGCGAGCGTTGATCGGTTGGTCTCAAGAAGACTTGGCTGTTGCGTCTGGTGTTTCTCTGCCAACTATCGCGCGGCTAGAAGCCCAGGACACCGAGGTGTTGGGTGGGCGCGCCGCCACAATCCAAGCAATCCGCTCCGCCCTTCAAGCCGCGAACATTGAGTTCATAGCGTCCAACGATGGAGGTTGCGGCGTTCGCCTGACGCACCAAGCTTAGATTTGCCTACGCCGCTTCAACGCCCCGCTCCCCCGAAACGGCTAAATCCGGGGCATCATGGGGAGGTACACAAAGTCCAAATCCATGATGATCGCAATGATCGCGACGAAGAAAGGCCAAATACGGGGAGCGTCGGGGAACCGGCGGGGAGTGATTGGGGAGCCTAAATGCGGTGGTAGTCTTTTGTAAAACTTATAAATTACAATATCTTATATAGATATTCTTTAGTATATGGGGAGTTAGGGAGGTTATTATCTACCCCCCACGCGAGAAAATGGCATTTTGACTACTTTTAAATAGAGGTAATAGAAGTCGCTCCCCAACTCCCCGCGTGAAAAATGCAACCCGGCGTGGGCCAGACACCCCCAAAGGTTTTGCGGGTCCTTTCAGGGCGGTGTTACGTGGGTATATTCGCACCACGTTGCTTTGGCCGACCAACGATTTCGGACAAGTGGGTTTTTCGATTGGGGTTGTTGTTGTTCCGGGCCGATCACGATGGGCTGCGTTGTACAGCGTCACCACGCAAGCCCCTGGCTATGCAATAGTACCGCGTCGGCAAGCCCCCCACCGGTGGCGACGGCGGCCGCATACAGTGCGACACGGATAAAAACCAATGCCAGAATGGCGAACCATCCCCTGGCCTCGTGTGAGCCATGTTTTGATGCGATCTTCAAAATGTACTGCTGCTTGCTCATGTGAACCTCCGCAAACGCTGCTCTCGGGTAGCCAGGGACCAAAGAATCATGATGTGCGGAGAGTTTCCTCTGGCGGTTCCCCACCTCAAATGCACGGGCCGGAAATGTCGGTTGACACGTTATCTAAAGGTGCCATTCAACCAAGTTTTGTGGAGCAAAGCTCCCCGGAAAACTGCCAAATCAAAATGTAAGGGGTGCGGGGTCTTAGAAGTTGATAGGGCGGCTAGTGCCGCCCTACGTCTCAACCTTAAGTAAGTGCCGCCCAGGTGATCACGCAGATCACCGCAAAGACGATTACTATTGCCAATCGCCCAGTAGCATTGGCTTCAAAATTCTCCCCGACCTTGATCAGGAGTTTTTCCTTATCATCAGACATGGCTGGCACCCCCTTGCAGGCGCTCGATCTGATCACGCAGAAACAGGTTTTCAACAGTCCGGTAAAGGTTAGCCCAATGGTTCCGGTTCTTCCCAAGCATGTCCGGCGCGTTACCAATTGACTTCGTCGCCTCCCGAGTCTCCCGGACCAAGTCTGGGCCTACTCGTTTCCAGACCCCTTTGACATGTTCAAAACCACCGACCCACTCGGCCAAACCTGTAGATGGGTTGATTTCGACATAGTTTCGGAACGCGCCAAGAATTGGATACGCGGCCCCTTTGGTCAGCCTGCGTGGGCTTGGGTCCAAATTGGCGAACCGGAATTGCCAGTTACGAACTTTTTTCGGCGCGTCTTCTACGATGTTCAATTTCGCAGCCTGATTGCTCACCACCTCTGCATAGATACGCAGAAAATCCCGTCGGATCAGATCGTAGAGATACAAAATGTCGGGCAGAAGCGGCTCAAACGCGGCATACTTTCTATCGCTAGAATCGCCTTGGTGGTCCTTGAAATCGTCACCGTATTTTTTGAGCGGGATAGACCACTTTTCGTAGGCTGAGATTGGATGCTTTCCACTTCTATTTGGGAAATCGGTAACATTCATAATCTCAAGGGCTGAAATCAACTCGCGAATGTCAAATTCCTTCGAGTCGCTTTCTTTGTATGCCACGTCATCCGCCCAATCAAAACTCGCGATCACGTCTTTGATGCCCTGGAAGGCCCCAGAGAGTTCAAAGATTGACTGAGGTTTGACAGCGATACCTGTGTTTTGTCCGCGCGCAATATCGACTCGCAACGTGTGATCGTTGGAGCCTTCAACTCCAGTGATAATGCGCAATTCCACATGTTGGCCTTCAGCGATAGTGTCGTCGTCCTGACACTCCCAAATTAGCCGGGCGGTATGACTGCCATTGGCGATGCCGTATTCATCGTCAATCAGTACATCAAAAACACGCTTGTCATGAGCTTTCACTTCTTCTGCGATGACCGTGATCCCCAGGTTAAGGAGGTCGAAAGTTCCGGCGAGCGCTTCTTTCCCACGCAAGCTTTCGCGCACATCCTTATAGACCGCGCGGTTCATACCTGTTGCTTCTCGCAGATTTGCCTTTTCTGGAATTCCACGCGGTAGCTTGCTGGCGGGAACCAGAAAAACGTGTTTCTGAATGTTGGGAAAATGTGGGTGCCTGAAGCTTCGCGCTTCCGCAACCTCAAACCTATAAGGTTTAACAGCCATATTATGGCTCCTTTATTGCAGTGCCGACGGTGCGGCCTATGTCCTGCGGGCACGAGGACCCTTCACAGGGGACACGATGGTCCGTCCTTATTGTAGCACCCGGATCATCACCGCACAACATGTTACGTGGTCCACCGTACTAAGGGTTCAGCATTTCAATACGCCCCTTACATACGCTCCTTTTTCACACGCTAAAAATTTGGGGACCCCATCATGAACGCAGCACAATTGAAGTACCCGCTTTCAAAAGCCCTTGAGGTTGCCGGGGTTAAGCCCGGCCGGTTTCACAGGCATTTCTACAGCGGCGCTCTATGTGAGGCGTTATCGCGGGGCGGCCAACTAACAGCACATTTGTCAAATCGACCCAGTGAGTCGGAAACCGGTAAAGGCGGAAGAAGGTACATTACTGAATGCGGTACCATTTGCCTGGGTCTGTTCTTTTCTTTGATCGACGGCGGTATCAACTCTCGTCGTGCCATTCAAATCGCACAGACCTTTTGCTTTCTCGGGGAAGCTGGGTCGGGCATCCGAGCGTTAAAGCGAAATCGAATGAGACCGGCAGGCGAACTCTTTCCTGGTAATGACGATACTTGGTTGGTTGTGATTGTTAACGATCTGCCAAACGACGCCGCCGAATGTGATGGTTTCGCCTTCTTCCCTCGGTCTGATCTAAGCGGTGATGCGTTGCTTAACTGGTTGGACCTCCACGACTCAGAGGAAAGTCCGGCAACCATGTTGAACCTCTCGTTATTGAGCAAACGCATCAAGGCGGGTCTCAGGGAACATGACCTCGCCCCATTTCCCTTGGCACCTGAGACAAACTACTTGAACACCGAGGGCGTCTCTGTCGGTGCATTTCTCGCAGATTGTGCAATTCGAGATGACAAGGCACGGACACCAACCCAAGACTTCTTTCGGGCATACCTGGCTTGGTATGAAAGCTGCTCAGGCACTCCGGCCAGTGCCGCCGCTGGACTAAAGGCCCGAGACGCTGCGCTTCTGGAACAACTCGACACATTAGGCATCCAAAAGATCAAGTCCAATGGGATCATGACATTTGCCGGGTTTCGTTGGCGAGATGATCCAACCGTCCAGGAATACTTGGCACTCGCCTGAGCCTGGCTCACTTCTTCGTCCTTTTCCAATCTAACGAAAGCCCACGAGCAATGAACCCGCTACAAGAAAGCGGCGAGGACATCACTCGCCCATTAAACCGCACACACGTAATCGCCGCTTGCCTGACGGTATTGGCCCGCGAGGTCGGCCATGCGGGCATAGAAACTCAAGAGGCATTGGACCTCCTGCGCGACACCCCAGACAAAGTTGAGGCAGCGTTGACGCGCGGCCCTGACGCCCTGGTCGTTTACCGACTCGACCCTATCGGGGCGCGGGGGATCGTCAGTAACAATGATGCAAAGCTGCAGCGCTTTGTGGCCGCCGCCGAACAAGACAACGCCCCGTTGTTTGGCTTCTGTCCGGCGGTTGTCGCTGAGTTTGCTGCACACATAAATATGGGTGTCGCATCCTTGAGAAAGGATGCGTGACCGATGTTGCACCAGCGTTTCAAAGATCAGAAAACCCCCGCATTTGGCCCCGAGATTTCGGCCGATGCGAAGTTGGAAGAAGGCGACCGTTTGGTCCGCCTATCATTCTCAAGCGAAATTCCGGTCCTGCGAGATACCGAGATAGGACCGGCATATGAGGTTTTGGGACACGAACCGAGCGAGGTTGACCTGGTGAGGCTCAACAGCGGTTCTGCACCCGTCCTCAAAGATCACCGGCGTGACGTCGACTCGATGGTTGGGACGGTTGTTTCTGCCCAGATCGAGGGCCGCCGGGGCCGCGCAGTTGTGCGGCTGGCAGACACCAAAGAAGGCAACTCAATGCTATCCCGTATCGAGGCGGGCGAAGTGCAATCGGTGTCGGTGGGTTACGCCGTCCATGAGTTGAAACCGGCGGGCGAACACAACGGTTATCCGGTGTTGCGCGCCACGAAATGGGAAGCAGTCGAGATTTCGTTGGTCGCAGTTCCGGCGGACCCCACGGTCGGGGTCGGCCGATCTTTGCCCTCCGCTCCTTCTGCGCCCGGCAACCCTATGAAGAAAGGTTCAATGATGAACACCCCCACCACCGAACAGAAACCAGACAGCCCCAAAGCAACCAATGTGGGCTCCGAACGCCGCCGAGCGTCCGAGATTTATGCGTTGGCCCGCAAATTTGACGTACCTGCGCAAGACGTCGAGACTGCGATTGCAGAGGGTACACCGGTTGGCGCATTCCAGCGGTCTATTCTGGACCAAATGGGCCGGGACACGGCCGCGCCCACACGCAGCCGCATGGCATCGCCCACCGTTGCATCGGCGGAACGGTCGTATTCGCTGACGCGCATGGCTCAAGCGCAGATCACCGGCGACTGGTCGCAGGCTGGCTTTGAACGGGAAGTTTCCCAGGAATTGCAAACCCAGATCGGGCGCAGCGCATCCGGGGCTTATGTTCCTACCGCTGTTCTGGCTGGCCGCAACCTAGTCACAACCTCAAACGCTTCGTCTTTGATCGGCACCCAGCAGATGCAAGACGCATTTATCGATGTGTTGAAACCCCAGGTCCGCGTGATGGAATTGGGCGCAACCGTTCTGCCCGGTCTGGTGGAAAACGTATCCATCCCCCGGCAGACGGCCGGATGTTCGGCCGAGTGGATTGCAGAAAATGCAGAGGCTACCGAATCCACACCTGGCTTCGATGCGGTCACGCTGACAATGCACCAGCTTTCAGCCAACACCCGGATTTCCCGCCGCCAACTCAAGCAAAGTCTACCCGCCGTCGATCAAATACTATCCAACGATCTGCGCGCCCAAATCGCGGTGGCTTTGGACAAGGCGGCAATTGCGGGGAGCGGGGTAGCCGAACAACCAACGGGCATCTTGAACCAAACCGGTATCGGCTCTGTTGAATTGGGGGCCGATGGCGACCTCGTAACCTGGGCAAAGCTCATGGAACTTGTGAGCAAGGTAGAGTCGGCAAACGTCGATCCGGCGACCTTGGGCTTCCTAAGCAATCTCAAAGTCAAAGGCTACCTCATGTCCACTCCGCGCATTGCTGGCACTGACACAATGATGTTGGACCCTGATGCGGCAGCGACTGCAGAGGACTTGCGTCTGGCTGGATATACAGCCCGGTTCTCTGGCAACGTACCATCTGATCTAAACAAGGGCAGCGGAACCGACTTGTCGGCCGTGATCTTTGGAGCCTGGGCGGATTTGCTGATCGGCCAATGGGGAGGCATTGACCTCGTAGTGGACGATGCGACCGAGGCCGCGAAAGGGAATGTCCGGCTGGTGGCCCATTCCGAATGGGACATTGCCGCGCGCCATGCAGAATCGTTCGCTGCAATCCAAGATGTACAGACCCCGTAACCGCCTCTGAACGAACCTCCTGCCCCTTCAACGTCTACTCTGTTGGGGCAGGCCATTCTGCGTCAAATATGCCGAGGTCCACATGCTTCAATCAGCCTCAAATCAAAGTGCTGGCCTTGTCCCGCTTCCAACACGGCGCGGCCTCTCAAGGGTGGAGTCCGCCGAATACATTGGTGTCGGCGCGTCTAAGTTTGACGCAATGGTGGCTGACGGTCGAATGCCGAAACCCAAGAAAATTGACGGCAGAAGGGTGTGGGACGTCCGTTTACTGGACATTTCATTTGAGGCTTTACCTGGTGGTGAGGACGCGGACTATAATCCTTGGGATGATTAAATGACCGAGGAGCAAATGAAATTTCGATTAAAGTATGTTGTCGAGGATACAGATCGACACGGCAATGTGCGGCTGTATTACCGCCGCCATGGCCGGAAAATCCGCTTGCGCGGCCCGGCAGGTTCACCTGAATTTCTGGCGGACTATCGAGAGGCGGCGGCAGGGATTTCCGAACGTAAAGACAAAAGCCCTGGCGTCGGAAAGGTAATCCCGCGCAGCGTTCGCTGGCTATGTGTCCAGTATTTCAAAAGCGCGATGTTCAAAGAGTTGGACCCACGTACTCAAAAGGTACGTCGCGCGATCTTGGAGCGCTTCTGCAAGCACAAGAACGATGGGGACAAACCTTTTACTCTATTACAGCCCAGGCACGTGCGTATTCGACGCGATGAAATGTCGGATCGCCCAGAGGCCGCAAATAGCATGGTCAAGGCATTACGACAGCTTTATCGGTTCGCGCTGCGGTATGACCACCACGACGACAATCCGGCGGACAAAGTAGAATACCTAAAAGGCAACGCTGATGGCTTCCACTCCTGGACGCTGGACGAAATCGAAAAATATGAGGAGATACACCCGGTCGGGACGACAGCGCGCCTAGCGTTGGCCCTTGCTCTATACACCGGACAACGCCGGTCCGATTTGGTGCGGTTTGGTAAGCAGCACATCCGCGACGGCTGGTTGGTCTTTACGCAGCACAAAGGGCGAAATCGCAATCCTGTGCGAATGGAAATTCCAATCATTCCTGAATTGCAAAGCGTCATAGATCAAACGCCGACCGGCGATTTGACATTCCTAGTGACGGCCTTCAATCGCCCTTTCACTTCGAACGGATTCGGGAATCGGTTTCGTAAGTGGTGCGATGAAGCGGACTTGCCGCAATGCTCCGTCCACGGACTACGCAAAGCTGCGGCAGCGCGGTTGGCTGAGTTAGGTTGTACCGAACAAGAGATCATGGCGATCACCGGACACCGTACAAGCAAAGAGGTGACGCGATACACGCGCGCAGCAAGCCAAAAGACACGTGCTGAAAGCGCTCTGCGCCGAATGTCAGGAGAACAAAGCTAAGACAAAAGTGTCCCACTTTTTGATGTGATGTGTCCCAGTGGGACAAAACGCACAATCAAGCTTTTGATTTTATTTAACAAAATTTGAGAGTGGTGCCCGGGGGCGGAATCGAACCACCGACACGAGGATTTTCAATCCACTGCTCTACCCCTGAGCTACCCGGGCACGGGAACGACTTTTGTCGTTGGGTGGAGGCCTTCTATGACTTGCCAAAGGCAGTGTCCAGAGGCTTTTTGAGATTTTTTTAATGCGGACGTCTTTGTTGGGTTTCGCCCTCGGAAACATCGGCGTCCTTGTCATCTTCCCTCTGAGACGGAACGGCGTAAGAGCCGTTCAGCCACTTGGCGAGATCAATATCCGCGCATCGCTTGGAACAGAATGGGCGGAACGCTTTAAGCGTCTCTTCGCCGCAAATCGGGCAGCTCATTTCAGCACCTCAGCCAAAGGGGTACGGCCGCGCTTACGCTGCAGTTCGTAGTGGCCCAGTGGGGTCCAGCCTGCGAGGGTAGTCTCGATGGAATCAGCCTTGAAAGCCGCGCGTAAAGCGGCCTCAAAGCCACGACGATCCTTCTTTGGCATCGGAGCCAGATCCAATGTAATCTGCCCGCCCAAACCGCGTACACGCAAGGCACGGGCCAACGCTTTTGCGCAAGCAAAATTGGCCTTGGTTCCAGCGGCCAGTGACGTGTCCGATCCGGTATTTACGTCCACGGCAACCAGTGCGCGGGTCGGCTGAATATACAAATGCGCCCCACCGGACAGCGGCTCGGATATCCCGCGCGCAACGTCCAGTGCATCCAGCACACCATGCGTTTCGAAACAGCCCGATTGTGTCACCACCTCAGCCGGGTCGGTCCAATCGCGCCAGGCCAGTACGTGAGGACCGTCGCCTTCCAGCAGCAGCTCAGGTTCACTTCCCGGATCGTTCAGAACCTGATCCGCATGCGCCAGCATCGTGCCGATATCCTCGGCAATTTCAACCGCGTCTTCGCCCGCACAACACGACCGCAGGATCAGGCCATAATCGCGGCCTTCCATGCTTTCGTGCGCGATCTCGAGCAGTCGGTCGCGCTCATCCTCATCGCGGATCGAACGTGAAATATTCAGCCCGGGCGCATCAGGCGTGATGATCGCATAGCGGCTTTTGAACAGAATGCGGTCGGTCACAGGCAGCGCCTTGCCGGGTTCGGCATAGCCGGTCACCTGAACCAGCATCTGGGCACCCGGTGCGAGGCCTTTGACCTGCCGCAGAAAGGCCGGACCGTCAGGTGTGGTTAGGAACATTCCGCCCTGACCTTTGACTGGTCGGTCCGCACGTGCGCGGTAGATCGTGCCAGGCGTCGGAGCGTCTGCTGCGATCAGGAAGTCGTCCAGGTGACCGTCGACCATAAGGGCCGCAGCCTCGCGGTTTTCGATGTGGTCCAGAACGATAGTACGACCCTTCATGATGCCTCACGATACAGGGGATAGCCGATGCCTTGCAAAAGCGCGGCGGTTTCGGACAGGGGCAGGCCTACGATGCCTGTAAACGAGCCCGAAATCCATGGAATGAAAGCTCCGGCAGGGCCCTGAATCGCATAAGCTCCCGCTTTGCCTTGCCAGTCTCCGGTCGCCAGATAGGCATTGATCTCAACGTCCGACAGGCGCTTGACCTTGACCTGAGAAACCACGTCGCGTTGCAGCACTTTGTCACCGCGCCGGACAGCCACCGAGGTGATCACGCGGTGCCGCCGCCCCGACAGGGCGTGCAGGAACTCTGCCGCCTGACCTGCATTTTCCGGCTTACCTAAAATACGTCGGCCCAATGCTACGGTGGTGTCTGCGCACAGAGTGATGTCGCTGCTATCGGCCTGAACCGCCTGCACTTTTGAGCGCGTAATGCGATTGCAGTAGGGAACCGGAAGCTCGCCCTTTAAAGGCGTTTCGTCGATGTCAGGTGCGCGGATTGCATCGGGCTGCACGCCAAGCTGAGCCAGCAGGTCCAGCCGCCTTGGGCTGCCCGATCCTAAGATAAACGCCATTGCGGCAGGCGTTACTTGAAGCGGTAGTTGATCCGACCCTTGGTCAGATCATAAGGGGTCATCTCGACCTGAACCTTGTCGCCAGCCAGAACACGGATGCGGTTCTTACGCATCTTGCCTGCCGTATGTGCGATGATCTCATGGCCGTTTTCCAGCTCGACCCGAAACGTCGCATTAGGCAAGAGTTCCTTCACGACACCGGGAAATTCGAGCGTATCTTCCTTGGCCATGTTGTCTCCATCATTACATTGCACCCGCAGAATCTGCGGGGATGTGGGCTTAAATGAGCCCATTTTAGCCCTATTTCAAGGGCAGAATCACCTAAAGAGCAGATATTGTGACCGAATCAACTCGGGGCGGCTGCTCATCCCAGTGGGTTCGATTGAGGACATTGCCATCTGCACGAACCTCGGCGATGGCCGATAGGTCTACATCTGCATAGGTCCATCCGGGCTGATTCAGGGTGCCTTCGGCCAGCACTCCGGTCGCTGGAAAGCCTTTGTCTGGCGGACCAAAAACACCGCCAGCACCGGTATTCATGTCCACAGCCTCGGACCAGTCATTATTGCCAACCAAGGACGACATCACTGTAACACATTGATTTTCCAATGCTCTGGACATCGCCCCGATACGGACCCGCCAATAGCCTGACAGCGCCTCGGTGCAGGATGGAACCAGGATGATATCTGCATCGCTTAGCGCGCGGCCCAGCAAAGGAAACTCGCTATCGTAGCAGATCAGCACACCAATTTTGCCCAGCGCGGTGTCAAACAGTTTCAGGGGACCGCCTGGGGCGATATCCCAATCTTCGCGCTCGAACCGGGTCATGATCTGTTTGTCCTGATGATCCTGTTTTCCGTCGGGGGCATACAAAACAGCACGGTTCACCGGTCGGCCGGGACTATCCACAACCGGAGCCGAAGCGCCCAGAATGTATGTATTGTACGTCTGCGCAAGACGGGCATGCAGGGTTTGTACATCTTCCATCCGGTCCGAGACTGACCTGATCGAGCGTTCCAAGTCGCCCGCAACCTCGGCACCATCCAGCGTCGAAAGCTCCATCGCGCCGTATTCTGGAAAGGCCAGAAAATCAGCCCCCTGCCCGGCGGCTTCCGAGACCCATCGGTCCAACTTGTCCTCATACTGCGCCCAGCTGTCGAGCCAGTCGAGGTCGTATGCGGCGGTAGCGACTTTCATCAACGACATCCTCATTCAGTCGAATCCGCAGGACCATAGGCAAGGATGCCGAGCACTGTACAGCGTAATTCAGCCCGCAGTTGTCGGGTCGATAATAGTTGTGACCTCGGTAATCGTATTGGCAGGAAAACCACTGAGTTCCGCGTGCTTCAGAATCGCATCCTCATCCTCGGCGAGATAAATGCAAAACGTCTTGTCACCGGTGACATAGGAATGCTCCCACTGGACACCGGGTATTTGTGCCAAGGCCTCATTTGATTTTTCCGAAGCACCGCCCAACTCTTTGCCGGACATACTGCCAACTCCGGGCAAATCGCGTTCAATCACGTATCGTTTCATCTTTGACTCCCCCACTGAAAGCTCCACAATACCATAAAACTGCGGGATTCTCAGCGATCCGGAGTTACAAATCCCGGATCCAGAACTGCAACGGCTTTGCAGTCTCGTGCTCTTCGGCAATGTCCTTCCAGGAAAACTGTGCGATCACACCAGCCAGCGGTTCATACCCCCGCGCCCGCCAAAAGGCGTCCAAAGGGCGATAGCTGTCGGGTCGCATCGGATGATCCGCCGGGCGCTGCACTCCGCAAAAGGCGCATTTGGTGAAGCCCAGGCTGCGGGCATGGGCTTCGCGCAGGTCAAAGAATTTATGGCCGACGCCCTGTCCGCGATAGTCCGGCAGCAGCACGGATTCAGCGCAGTAGAAGATTTCGGTCAGGTCCAGACCCGACCCCGCAAAAGCTGCCGCGAAATCGTCAGCGTGATCCGTCAGCGGCGCACCGGTCGAGGCACCGACCAGGCGATTGTTTTCAAAGGCACCAACCACGATCGCCTTGTCGCTGTCTCGGTAGGATTGCAGGTACTTTCGCTCGTAGTCGAGATCACCGTCATATAGATACGGCCAAGCATGAAACACCTTGATGCGCAGGCGGGCGACATCATCCAGCGCATCCGCCAGCGCCGCACCGGTCAGGGCGCGGACATCGGTGACCTCAGCCATTGGAAACCTGTTTGGTCCAGTCCGCAAGATTGTAGAAGGTTGTGACGCGGGTGATTTTGCCGTCCTTCAGATCAAAGAACGACCCGGCGGGCAGGCGATAGGTCTGACCATGCGCTTCGGGCAACCCCTCATCCGTTTCCAGATAGGTGCCGTTCACGATGAATTCAGCCGCCGCACGGGTGCCACCTTCGGCCTCGAACACAACGATATCGGTCAGGTCTTCCTTGTAGCACCGGTTCATATGAGCGCAGAAAGCTGCAAACTTGTCCTTACCGGCACGGATCTGACCTTCGTTCACGTGGTGCGCCACGTCGTCGGACAGGCAGGCCAACATGCCATCGACGTCGCCGGCGTTGAAGGCTTCGAAATAGGTTTTGACGGTCTGGTTCATGATCACTCCGTAGGTTCGCCCCAGCTGTCTTTCAGATGCTGAATGATCTGGTCGCGGGTCTGTCGGTAGTGAGTTAGCTTGTCCTGGCGGTTCTCGCCCAGTCCAGTAGGGTCCATTATTGGCCAATAATCGACATCCAGGTGAAAAATTCGCGTCAGCTCCAGCGCCCGGCGCTGACTTGCCGGGGATAGCGCAACGATCAGGTCGAACGAGCTGAGATCATCGCCCCATTCCTGCATCTCGTCAAACGAGCGCGACCGGTGGCGGGACAGTTCAACGCCAACCTCGTGGCAAACTGCGATGCAAAAACCGTCAATCTCAAGGTCATTGCGGACACCGGCGGACTGTACGTAGGTGCCGGTGCCATAGAACTTTTTCATCAGACCTTCGGCCATAGGGGACCGAACCGCGTTGTGGTCGCAACAGAACAGGACCGACTGCGGCAAAGGCTTCACGCGTCAGCCTCCGAAATGCAGCACGCAGATCAGCGTGAACAGACGGCGGGCAGTGTCGGTGTCAATTTCAGCTTTACCTTCAAGACGTTCCTGCAATACGCGGCTGCCTTCGTTGTGAATACCGCGACGCGCCATATCGATGGTTTCGATCTGGCTGGGCGGCAGGGTTTTTACCGCATTGAAATAGCTTTCGCAGATCTGAAAGTAGTCTTTGACGACCTGCCGGAACGGGCCCAGCGACAGGTGGAACTCGGCCGCTTTTTCCTCGGCTTCGGTGGCGATGTCGAACACCAGCCGCTTGTCGCGGATTGACAGCTGTAGGTGATACGGCCCATCCGGCACCACGCGATCGTCACGCACGGGCAACGCAAAGCTGTTTTCCTCAAGCAGGTCATAGATCGCAACCTTGCGTTCCTGCTCGATCTCAGGCGTCGGCGGAGGCAGGTTTCGGTCGTCCAGTTCGATATGCGATATACGAGTCATAAGGTGTGGTCCGTTCAGGTCGGGTCAGACCTAGCGCAACACGGCCGCAGGAGCAACGCGCAGATCAAGGGCCTATGCGGGAAATCAACCGTTGAGGCGTTTGAGACGCGCCGTCACGGAAAGACCATGCGCTTCAAGGCTTTCGGATTGGGCCAGTTTCTCGGCTGCGGGACCAATGGCGCGCAGCGCCTCGGGTGTCATCTGGCTGAGCGTCGTGCGTTTGACGAAGTCCATCACGCTAAGGCCCGAAGAGAACCGCGCCGAGCGCGCGGTAGGCAACACGTGGTTCGGTCCGCCGACATAATCGCCGATAGCCTCGGGCGTGTACTGTCCCAGAAAAATCGCGCCAGCGTGGATCGTTTTCTGGCTAAGTGCCACAGGGTCGGCCACACACAGCTCCAGATGCTCGGGCGCAATGCGGTTGGACAAGGCGGCGGCCTCGTCCAGATCGCGAACGGTGATGATGGCACCGAAGTCGCGCCAGCTGGCCCCGGCGATGGCACGACGCTGCAAGGTTTCCAGTCTTTTTTCGACGGCTTGGGCGACGGCCTCACCAAATGCGGCACTATCGGTGATCAGAATCGACTGCGCGCTTTCGTCATGCTCGGCCTGGCTGAGCAGATCGAGCGCGATCCAGTCGGGGTCGTTGTCGTTGTCGGCAATCACCAGAATTTCGGACGGTCCTGCAATCATGTCGATGCCGACCTTGCCGAACACCCTTCGTTTGGCCGCGGCAACAAAAGCATTTCCGGGGCCAGTGATCTTGTCGACAGGCGCGATACTGTCGGTGCCATAGGCCAGTGCAGCAATCGCCTGAGCGCCACCGACGCGGTAGATCGTGTCCACACCTGACAATTGTGCCGCCAGCAGAACAAGCGGGTTCACCAGACCGTCCGGCGTCGGCACAGCAATGGCCAGTCGCTCAACACCTGCCACCTTGGCCGGGATCGCGTTCATCAGAACAGAAGACGGATAAGATGCCAGCCCCCCCGGCACGTAAAGCCCCGCTGCCGACACGGCAGACCAGCGCCAGCCCAATATGGCGCCTGTCTCGTCGGTCCACTCGTGATCCTTTGGCAATTGCTTTTCGTGGTAAGCGCGGATGCGTTCAGCTGCCAGCTCCAGGGCCTTGCGGTCCTCGGCCGAGACCAGAGCGACCTGCTGGGCAATCTCATCCGCGCGGAACGCCAGCGTCTCAGGCGTCAGCTCCAATCGGTCGAACTTTGCCGTCAGCTCGATTACCGCTGCATCGCCACGCGCCCGCACATCCTCGATAATCTGGGCCACAACCGCATCCACGTCAGGGCTGTCCTCACGCTTGGCAGACAGCAAAGTGGCGAAAGCGGCCTCAAAGTCGGGCGACGTGGTGTCGAGAAAAACGGGCATGATCTGGCACTCCGGAGCGTTTGATCGGGACATATCGCCCGGACGGGCTGGCCTCAACCCTCAGTCAGTTGGGTGCAGCGATTTGCGCATGACCAAACAGGACAGATCATCGCGCGCGCAGCACTCGCCTGTGGCGCGCCAACCGTGCCGTTTGTAAAAACCCTGCGCCGTTCGGGTCGCTTGAAGATGTGCCTCCGAGCATCCGGCCGCCAAGAGTTCCTGCTCAAGCCTTTGCAACAACGCCGCACCAATACCACAGCCTGCGTGATCAGGATCAATGTAAAGCAGCGTGATTTCACCCGTCTCGTTCAGCCCTCCAACAGCGGCGGCCTGACCCCTGTGCTCAGCCAGCCAGATCTGCGACCCATTCATGATCCAACCCCGTATCGTCGCCGGATCTTTATTCGCGGTCCATTGCGCGATGGTCTGCGAGTCATTCGCATGATCTGCCGCACAGAGCTGGGTGATCGATCTTATCAGAACGCAGCTAAGGTCAAATACGTCGAACACGGTCGCGCGACGCAACACCAGACCCGCAGAGGGTCCGGAGAATGCCTGCGATATGCCACGTTTATTCTGGATGGTGCGGTGCCTGACGGGATGGGGCCTGATACGGCCGTGTGACGTCTTTGAGCGTGACATCCAGCGCCTCGACCGACAGACGAATTGCGCCGTCGCCCGCCAAGGTCAGCATGACCAGGCCAGCACCGTCTTCGCCCGCTTCAAAATCGACGGACAACAGGGACATCACCATATCCTTGTCGCTACGGTCGACACCCTGGCTGGATACCGACAAAACTGAGTCGAAAACTAAAACAGATTGCACGCGCTCAAAAGGCCGATCACGGCGCGCAGCGGCGTCCTTGTCCTCCCACCGGAACCGGTTCAGCAGCAGACCAAAGCGACGCTCGGACGGGCGCCATGTCATCTCGGTGATCGGAAACACTGCATCCTGGGTCAGGGTGGAGATCACCTGAAGATCATCGGCATCCTCGGCCCCCAGATTCAGCGGGGCTTCGCGTCCGTCTTCGAAACTTGCGTCTGTCATTGGCCTTTGATCCGTTCAATCTTTGCGCCCACGCCTTCCAGCTTGCGCACCACATGTTCATATCCGCGGTCCAAATGATAGACGCGGCTGACCGTCGTTTCCCCTTCGGCCGCCATTCCAGCCAGAATCAACGAAACTGAGGCCCGCAGATCGGTCGCCATCACCGGCGCGCCTTTCAGGTTTTCTACCCCGGTCACTGTCGCCGTACCACCGTGCACTTCGATATTCGCGCCCATGCGCACCAGCTCGGGGGCATGCATGAAGCGATTCTCGAAAATGCGTTCTTCCAGAACCGATGTGCCTTCAGCCGTGCACATAAGCGCCATCATCTGTGCCTGCAGGTCGGTCGGAAAGCCGGGGAATGGCTCGGTCACGACGTCCACGGCGTTGACGCGACCATTCTTGCGACTGACTTTCAGGCCGTTTTCGGTTTCTTGGACATTCACACCCGCGGCATCCAGCTTAGCCGCAAAAGATTCGACCAGCGACATCCGCCCGCCCAACAACTCGACCTCGCCGCCGCACATCGCAGGGGCCAACATATAGGTGCCCAATTCGATTCGGTCGGTCACCACCTGATGAGTCGCACCATGCAGACGCTCGACGCCCTGAATTTCGATGGTCGAGGTCCCCTCGCCGGAAATCTGCGCACCCATCTTGCGGAGGCATTCGACCAGATCGACGATCTCGGGCTCGCGCGCGGCATTTTTCAGAACCGTGGTCCCTTTGGCCAAAGTGGCCGCCATGACGATATTCTCGGTTGCTCCGACCGAGGCAAAGCGCATCTCGTGCACCGCACCTTTCAACCCACCGGGAGCCTTGGCGTGCAAGTAGCCGTCTTTCAGTTCAATCTCAGCGCCCAGCGCCTCAAGCCCTTCGACATGCAGGTCCATCGGCCGCGCGCCGATCGCACACCCACCGGGCAACGACACGACGGCCTCTCCGAACCGAGCCAGCAACGGACCGAGCACCAAATTCGAGGCGCGCATCTTACGCACGATCTCGTAATCCGCCGTGTGACTGGTCAGGTCGTGACTGGACATTGCCAGCACTTGCCCATCCTGCAGCGAAGACACTTCCGCCCCCAAGGATTGCAGCAGCGCGGTCATGGTTTTGATGTCGCTCAGCCGCGGCGCATTGGTCAGCGTCAGCGGTTCTTCGCTCAACAATGTCGCGGGCATCAGGGTCAGACACGCGTTCTTGGCCCCCGCAATCGGTATCTGCCCGTTCAACGGGCCGTTGCCCGTCACCAGAATCGAATCCATCTGCTCTTATCCCTCGTCCTTTTCGGCTTTGTCCCCCGAGGCGGCGCGTGCCTTGGCCTGCGCCTTGCGCCGCGCCATATTTGCCTTTAACGCGGCCTTCAGCCGCTCTTCGCGCGCATCCCCGGATTTACCGTGTTTTTTAGGTGAATTTTTATCCGTCATGATCTTTCTCTACAGGAGGTGAAAAAAACCGTCCAGACACCCTTGCGCCCCGTTTCGTTTGAGTCTAATCACCCGCCCACAGCGCTGCTGTAGCTCAGAGGTAGAGCACTCCCTTGGTAAGGGAGAGGTCGAGAGTTCAATTCTCTCCAGCAGCACCATCCAATCCTTTCAGTGAACACACGCGCTTCTAGGCAGAGCGCGGACATCGCCATCCCGGCCGTCCTGCTGGCGGAAGACTCGGCTGGGTCGAAAGAGTCAAGGATTTCACGGTTTTTCTTGCGGCCCTCCATCTGGCAGCAATGGGTCTTCGAGTCGACCCGACGTCAACTGTGTGGGTTGCGTGGTGTTTCGCCGCCTAACGTCTTCATATTTGCAGTGATCGTTCTGTCAAAGTTCCTTTTGAGTATCTGGTCGCATCGGGTGGCGATCGCCGACAAGCTGTACGATTATTTTCCAATCGACGTCTTCGCGTCTGAGTGGATCAGAACGCACGTCGCAGACGCACGACCCGTGGTAGTCGCCTAGCGTTCACCATTGCGTTCCGCAGGCTACTGATTGGCTTTCGTTCGGACTGGCTGATCCGCCTTCCCAATAGGCTATCTGAACATTGTTTTGAAGTTACCCGGATGAAATCACCAAGCGCGTGATTCAAACAGGCCGTGCGTTTTGCGTCAGATTCTGGGAACCGACGCAGACAGAGCACCGGCAAGAGAGTTTTTGATTTCCGCAGGAATTTCCCGGCCCTGTTCCTGCAGCTTTGCCGCAATCCATCCAGCCGAGTGCCCTCGGCACCCAACTCTGTTCGTATACGCGGCGGCCGGAGTCGTCACATTTTCGGTGACCAGCGCCATTGATACCTCAACCTCTGAATCGGCCATCGACATCCTGACCGCGCTGAAAACATCCATCGAGACCTGCAACGTATGATGTTCCAGCCGATGCGCCGCGTCACCTAGCACCCGCGTGCAGTACGCAGAAAGAAAATACCAGCGAAAAACTTTAAAAACCCGGGCTTTAGGCCCAGTCAAATCAGCCTCGAGTTCCACAGCATTGGTCAGCTCTGCAAAGGCGGCTTTCGCCGATTTGGCTGCTTCGCAAATCTGATGCTCACGATTTGCGAGTACGGCGGCACCATTACTGGGGCGGGGTACTGAACTACCGGTTTCCAGGTCCATTGCTGTCCTCCATCGTCAATACGTGATGAAGATATGAAAACTGACCGCTTCGCCTGATTGCGATTTTCGGCCAGATTTTCCGGTTTCAATTGCTTTTTTGGCCATTTTCAAAATCTGATCCAACAAATTTGATCTTATTAAATGGCCTGCTTTCCGTCTTTCGGTCAACCAGCGAGTTGGAGCGAACATTAAGTATTTAGCTAAAACGCACACATATCTGACACGATCTTGTAAAAGTTATGCCCATTTCCGCATCTATGAATACTTAATCCTGCTGACCAGTTTACCAGTAAAGTTTTAACGAGGGGGTACGAAGCAGGACCAGGGGGTGAGCGCCTGTCCGGCCAGGCTCGCCTTAGGACAGAGACGCTCCCCCCGTCCTCAACGATCAGTCTATCTTGTTCTTTTGCGCATGCGGCGTCACGCCAAAGCTTGATCTGTATACGCGCGAAAAGTGCCCCGGGTTTTCAAATCCGCAAGCCATGGCGACCTCGGTTACCGACGCTTCGGTCTGCAACAGAAGTTTCTGTGCGCGTTCCAACCGCAGCTCCATGAAGTACTTTTTGGGCGAAGTGTTGAGGTACTTGCCAAACAGCCTTTCCAGCTGGCGCGTCGAAATGCCAAGACCCTCGGCAATCTCAGACGGGGATACCGGCGCCTCGATGCAGTCCTGCATGATGTGAATGGCCTTGGCCAGGTGCGCATTCCGCATTCCGTTGCGTGATTGCAGGGAAACGCGCTGTTTGGCGGTTGCGTTGCGCACAGCGTTGTAGACCATCTGGTCAGCAACTGCGACCGACAGTTCTTCGCCATGGTCACGCTCGATCAAGTGCAGCATCAAATCCGCAGTCGCCGTCCCACCCGAGGCGGTAATGTGCTTTTCATCCGCCACAAAGACACTACGAACCAAATTCACTTCCGGGAACGCCTCCATAAAGGCGTCATGGTACTCCCAGTGAATAGCGGCCTGCATCCCGTTCAGAAACCCGGCCTCTGCCAGCAACCACGCGCCCGAGCACAATGCGCCGATGGCGGTTCCACGTGCCCGCTCGCGCCGCAAGGTCGCAAGCAAGGGGCGTGAGACATGGTTGCGCATGTGAATGCCCGACAGCACGAACAGCTGATCGGTTTTGGGCAAGGCGTCCAAACCGCCATGGACCAATGTCACTGACCCATTGGAACACACCGCCTGTTCGCCATGCTCGGAAACGAACGACCACTCATACAAGTCTTTGCCGCTGACAAGATTTGCTATGCGCAGAGGCTCTACCGCACACGAGAATGCAAGGTGCGAGAACTCCTCAATCAGGATGAAAGTCATGTGGCTGGGTAGGCGCATGGGGCGTCCCGTCAGGCTGGATTTGGTCGATGATCTATGCTGCACGATTTTTTTCTGTATACAAGTTGTATTTTCTTCGAATACAGAGAATACACAGCAATGCCAATACGATTCGCGCCGAGGCCGCAGGAGGAACGGATGAAAGACGACGCCAAGTCCCGCAAAGCTGAATTGATGGAGCACCTGAAGGTGTCGATCCTGACCCTTCGCCTGCAACCCGGCACGGATCTGGACGAGGCGCACCTGTCGGATGCGTTTGGCCTGTCCCGAACGCCGTTGCGCGAAGTGTTCCGGCAATTGGCCGGCGAAGGGTATCTGGACCTGCGCACCAATCGCAGCGCCAGAGTGTCCGAAATGTCCTATACCACGCTGCGCGATTTCTTTCTGGCCGCGCCCATGGTCTATGGCGCAATCCTGCGGTTGGCCGCTCTCAACGCCACCAAAGCGCAGATTGATGACCTGAAAGACGCGCAGCAATCGTTCAAAGCTGCTCTGCGCGCGGGATCGGGCGAAGATCGAGCGTTGGCAAATAACCGCTTTCACGACGTGACCGGAGAGATGTCGGGTAATGTCTACCTGCTGCCTTCGTTCAACCGGCTGCTGATCGACCACGCCCGGATCGGGATGACCTTCTACCGGCCTCAGTCGGCCGAAATGTCTGACAACCTTTCCCTGGCCAGCCAGCAACACGATGCCATCATTGCGGCCATTGAGGCGCGCGACGATGCCACGGCCGCGCAACTGGCCGTAGATCACTGGAACCTGTCGCGTGATCAGATCGAAATGTTTGTAATGCCTGACGCGCTGGATGTCCCAATGGGCACCCCGCCCCTTTCGAAACCTGCATGAGGACGGAATGAACCCGATTTTCAAGTTTGAGGGGATTTATACCCCTGTAGTCACGCCTTACCACGCTGATGGCAGCGTGAATTGGGATGCTCTGGCGCAGGTGATCGAGTACCTGATCGAGAACGGCGTGCACGGCCTCATCTCCGGCGGATCAACCGGCGAGAATTATGCCCAAACCGTCGAGGAACGGCTGGAACTGGCAAAGTTCACCCATGCCCAGCTGAAAGGCCGTCTGCCGCTGGTCGTCGGCACCGGTGCGATGCTGACACCGGATTCGGTTGCGTTGGCGTCCGGCGCGCGCGAGATCGGCGCAGATGCAATCCTGCTGGCCAGCCCGCCTTATTCGGTCCCGACCGACCGGGAAAACGCGCTGAACGCGTTGGCGATCGACAAAGCCGCTGACCTGCCGATTATGCTGTACAACTACCCGCACCGCACCGGCACTATGATGGGCGAAGAGTTCCTGGACCGCATCGGTCGCAGCCGCAACTTCTGTGGCATCAAGGAAAGCTCGGGTGATATTAACCGGGTGCACCTGCTGGCCCGCGACTATCCGCACATCCAGCTGGGCTGCGGCATGGACGATCAGGCGCTGGAGTTTTTCGCCTGGGGCGCGCCGTTCTGGGTGTGCGGTGGCTCCAACTTCCTGCCCGCCGAGCACGTGGCGCTGTACAACGCCTGCGTGATCGAGGGCAATTTCGCCAAAGGCCGCCGGATCATGTCCGCAATGATGCCGTTGATGCGAGTGCTGGAACAGGGTGGCAAGTTCATCCAGACAATCAAACATGGCGTGACCATGAACGGGATCGACGCGGGCGCGATGCGGCCCCCGCTGAAAGGCCTGAACAAGGATGACAAGCGCGCGCTGGAACAGGTGACGCGTGTGCTGAAAAAGACAATCGCTGACATCGTGACTGAGAATAAGGTTGGGGGGTAAGAGACATGGATCTGCTGACACAGGACGAATACAAATCCATCGCCGCAGGCCTGACCCTGCCCACAGGCGCTTTTATTGACGGCGCGTACCGCCCGGCGATCTCGGGCGAAACCTTTGAGACAGTGAACCCGGCGACCGGCGATAAACTGGCTGACATCGCAGCCTGCGGCGCGGCGGATGTGGACTTCGCCGTTGAAAAGGCGCGTGCGGCGTTCGACGACGGCCGCTGGTCGAAACTGCATCCTTCGGACCGCAAGGACGTGCTGATCCGGCTGTGCAAGCTGATGACCCGCAACGCCCGCGAATTGGCAGTGATGGAGAGCATCGACAGCGGCAAAACCATCTTCGACTGCGAAACCGTCGACGTTCCTGAGACCATCCACTGCCTGAAATGGCACGCCGAGGCGATCGACAAGATCTATGATCAGGTCAGCCCGGCCAGCGATGACCATATCGCCATGGTGGTGCGCGAGCCGATTGGTGTTGTCGGTCTGGTGCTGCCGTGGAACTTCCCCCTGCTGATGCTGGCGTGGAAGATCGGCCCTGCGCTGGCGGCGGGCTGTTCCGTGGTCGTGAAGCCAGCCGCGGAAACCACGCTGACCGCGCTGCGTCTGGCCGAGCTGGCAATGGAGGCTGGTCTGCCGCGCGGTGTGCTGAACATCCTGCCCGGCGGCGGCGCAGAAGTGGGTGAGCCGATTGGCCGCCACATGGATATCGACATGGTGTCCTTCACCGGCTCGACCGTCACCGGCAAACGGTTCCTGACCTATTCGGCAGAAAGCAACGCCAAGGAGGTGGTTCTGGAGATGGGCGGCAAGAACCCGGCCATCGTGATGGATGACGCCGAAAACCTCGACCGCGTGGCCGCGCATGTCGTCAACGGCGCGTTCTGGAACATGGGCGAGAACTGCTCGGCCTCGTCTCGTTTGATTGTACACAAGGACGTGAAGGCGGAACTGCTGGAACGCATTGCCCATCACGCAAAACAGTGGAACATCGGCGACCCGCTGGACCCGGAAACCCGCATGGGTGCTCTGGTTAGCGAAGGCCACTACAACAAGGTCTGCGGTTATCTGGATCAGGCCGAGAACGTGGTGATCGGCGGCAAAGCTGACAAGGGCTTTGTGGAGGCGACTGTGGTCGAAGTGCCCGGGAACGACTCAACCTTGGCGCGGGAAGAGATCTTCGGCCCGGTTCTGTCGGTGATCGAGGTTTCGGGTTTCGATGAGGCCATCAAGATCGCCAACGACACCGAATACGGACTGTGTGCGTCGATCTTCACCGCCAACGCCAAACGCGCAATCCGTGGCGCACGGGCGATCCGGGCCGGAACCGTGACGGTCAACAGCTTTGGCGAGGGCGACATCACAACGCCGTTTGGTGGCTACAAACAGTCCGGGTTTGGCGGGCGCGATAACTCGGTCCATGCGCACGACCAGTACACCCAACTGAAAACCATCTGGATCGATCTGGCCGACGACGCTGACGAGGCGGTCGATTGACCGCCTTCACCACAAAACGCCTGCCACGGCAGACGGGTCCAGCAGGATGGAATGCCATTCTGCCGCCACAGCCTCCCTTGCCCCGGCTTGAGCAAAACACCTCGGCCGACGTCACCATTGTCGGTGGCGGATTTGCGGGCCTCAGTGCAGCGCGCCGGTTGCAGCAACTCGACCCGACGCTAAAGGTCGTCCTGTTGGAGGCCGGGCGCTTTGCCGAAGGCTCGGCCGGGCGAAACTCGGGCTTCATGATCGATCTGCCGCACGATCTGGCGTCAGATAACTACGCCGGTGACGGGCTAGAGGCAGATCGGGCAACCATTGCCCTGAACCGCCGCGCCATCGCATTTGCGACTGACGTTGCCAACGACTGCGACCTGTCGGATGAGACCTTCGACCCCTGCGGCAAGTTCAACGCCGCCGCAACCCGAGCCGGAGACCGTCACAACCGCGAATTCGCCGAGCATCTGGAGCGGTTGGGAGAACCTTGTACGCTCTACGATCGCCAGCAAATGCAAGAGATCACCGGCAGCCCGCATTACACATCGGGTCTCTATGCGCCCGGAACGGTCATGATCCAGCCTGCAGGATACGTGCGCGCACTGTCATCGCATCTGGCCGCGAAAATCGATCTTTTCGAAAACTCACCTGTGACCGCATTCAAAAAGCAGCGTTCCGGATGGCTTGTGAAAACACCCGACGCGCAGGTGTCGACGGGCCGCATCATTCTGGCAAATAATGGCCATCTTGAGAGCTTTGGTTTTTATGAACGCCGCCTGATGCACATTTGCCTGTATGCGTCGATGACCGAACCTCTGACGCCCGAGCAAGTAAGAACGCTCGGCGGCCAGCCTCGGTGGTCCGTCACTCCGGCCGACCCGATGGGCACCTCGGTCCGGCGCGTCTCGGGCAGCTATGGCGACCGCCTTTTGATCCGCACATGCTCCAGCTTCCACCCGACGATTGAGACCAGCCCAATGCGATTGCGCAATGCGGGTTGGGTGCATGACCGCAAGTTCCGCGAGCGTTTCCCACATCTGCCCGATGTTCGGATGGAACATCGCTGGGCCGGTATGCTGTGCCTCAGCCGGAATGGGTCAGCCGCGTTCGGAGAGCTGGAAAGCGGCGTGTTCTCTGCCTGCTGCCAGAATGGTCTGGGCATTGCCCGCGGTACGTTGCAGGGCATGGGAGTGGCAGAGCTGGTCACGCAAGGCGGATCGGACATCGCCGATCACTTCCTGTCCCAACCGATGCCACCACGACTTCCGCCAGAGCCGTTCGCGTCATTGGGCGCGAACAGTTATCTGATATGGAAGGAATGGCGTTCGGGCAAAGAATAAGCCTGCCCGTTAAGGCAGGCTGAGCTTAGCCATTCTACCACCATCTACCGTGTAGACCTGTCCGGTGATAAAACTGGCGTCTTCAGAAGCAAGATACGCGACCAAAGCGGCAACCTCTTCGGGGCGGCCAGTCCGGGCCACGGGGTGAATGCGTCTGATATCGCGGCGAAATGCGTCCGGATCCGGCTGTGCTTCGATAAAGTCCATATTCAGCTCGGTGTCGATCCAACCGGGTGCCACGGCGTTACACCTGATGCCGTCGGCCCCATGATCCACTGCGACGGCGCGCGTCAGGCCATGCAGCCCCGCCTTTGTCGCGCAATAGGCTGCGTGGCCGGGATTGCTACCTAACCCTTCGATTGAGCCGATATTGACGATGGACCCGCGCGATTGACGCAGATGCGGCAGGGCCGCCTTTATAAGCAAGAACGGAGCCGTCAGGTTGACCGTCAAATTGCGTTGCCAGTCATCCAGGCTCATCTCTTCGACCGAGGCTTCCTGCATCATACCCGCGTTGTTCACGAGGATATCCAGCTGACCCGCGCTTTCGACGACCTGCGAAACCACCGAACCTGGGCTGTCCGGGTTGCTGAAATCGGCTTCGATACTCTCGAAATTCGGGTCCTCACCACGTTGCGCGGTAAGAACTCGGGCACCGTCATTGCGCAGCCGCTCGGCAATGGCCCGGCCGATCCCGCTGCGCCCGCCGGTGACAAGGGCGGTTTTGCCTTTAAAACGGGTCATGATACGGGTTTGCCTCCGTTCACCTCCAGCAGCGCACCGCAAACATAGCGCGATGCGTCCGACGCCAGAAACAGGATAACGTCCGCAATATCCTCCGGTTCGGCGATGCGACCCAGAGGTACGGTCTGACCCAGTTCAGCCACCGCAGTATCCGGGTCAAACCCGCGTTTGGCAAAGCCGGACCGCAGCATTGGCGTGTTCACCTCATTCGGACAGACGGCATTGATACGGATGCCCTGATGAGCGTGATCCATCCCCATACATTGGGTCAGAGAAGCTATGGCTGCCTTGGTCATGCAATAAACGGCGTGGTTCGGGCCCGGGCGCAGCCCCCAGCAGGAAGCAGTGTTGACGATCGCCCCACCCCCTTTGGCCGCCATGATCGGAATTGCTGCGCGACAAACGCGGAACGGTGCCTCGACATTTACGCCCAGCGACAGCGCCCAGTCCTGATCCGAGGTTTCGGTGACCGCACCACGAGAGATAACGCCCGCGTTGTTGACAACAATATCCAGCCCGCCCAGCGCGTCCGCAGCTTTCTGAGGCAAAGTATCGGCGTAATTCGCATCCAACAAATCGCCTGGCAGATGCGCCTCGGCATCGATCCCATCGACCGAGCGGTCGGCAATTGCTACCTTTGCACCGGCGGCGCGCAGGCGCTGTACGAGTGAGGCTCCAATCCCACCAGCAGCACCTGTGACCAGAGCGGTTTTTCCTTCGAATTCCATGACCTGCTCCTTCAGAAAGACGCGACAGGTGCGCCAAAGCGGGTTTCGTCAGGCACAACGCCAAGACCCGGGCCAGTTGGCACTTGTATATGCCCGGCCTCAATCCGAATTCCATTCTCGGGGTCGTAGTTGCCTTCGATATACGGCGCAGCCAGCCAAACGCCTTCCAGAAGATCGGGTCGAACCGTTGCGCCAATATGCGTGCAGGCCGCGGCGATAACATCTCCGCCCCAGCTGTCATCGCAGGTATGGGGCAGATTGCGCGCCTCGCAAATGTCTCGGAACGCGCGCATGGGCTGCAAGCCGCCGATGCGCGTGACTTTCATACCGAACCCGTCGACCAAACCGGTGCCCGCCGCAGTGATCACCGTGTTCAGGCTGGTGCTGTTTTCATCCATGTAGATCGCGTGGCTGACCTGTGGCCTGATTTTCTGCAGATCTTCAATCGTGTCGCACGGTTGCTCCATCACAAAGGGAACATCCGGGCACTCGCGGCTGACCCGCAGCGCGTCGCGGGTCGTCCAGCCACGGTTCCCGTCGACGGCAAGTCGCATTCCGGACCCGCCGATGGCCTCCCAGACTTTTCGGATGGTCTCGATATCCATCTCCACGGGCCGTCCACCGACTTTGATCTGCAGGCGTGGATAACCTTCGGCCAGTTTGTCTGCTGCCAGACGCGCGATATCATCCGGGGCACCAACACCTGTCGCGTAGTAAGACGCAACTCTGTCTGTAATGGTGCCTCCCAACAGGTCCGATACGCTGACCCCAAGGTGTTTGCCGAGCAGATCATGCGCCGCGATGTCGATCGCGGCCTTGGCGTAGTTGTGACCGTTCAGCAAGCTGTCCATCTGGCGATGCAGGCCTAGCGGCGCAACCTCGGCTCCCAAAAGACCCTGAGCCATCTGCGCCAATGCGGCACGCGCTCCGGCTGAGTGGGCTTCGGCATAGGTCGGGCCAACCGGGCAAGTTTCGCCCCACCCGACCAGACCGTTGTCGGCAACCAGCTTGACCAAGGTTGTATCCAGGGCCCAGACCTCGGCCTTCGCCATGGTGTAGGGACCGTTCTTGACCGGTAGATCGTGACTGTAGATGTGAATTTCGGCGATTTTCACGGCTTGTGTTCCGTACTGCTGTTTAAGGAAAAAACCCGCCCAATGGTCCGGGCGGGTGAGTTTCGGGGGAGTTGATCTCAGTAACTCTGGTTCAGTTCGTCGGCCGCTGGAATCTCGCGTTCGCGCCGGGCGATGTAATCCAACAAGGCTTCGTTTCTGGCCTCATCCAGTTTGGGCTCCTCATACTCGGCCAACAGGGATCGGGCGCGGTTCAGGGCGCGTTCGGTAATTTCGACACTGCCCTCCGCCTGCCACTGCTCGATCGAATTGTTGTCGAACAGTTCGGGCATGAAGAATGCGCTCTGGAAGTTGTCCTGCGTGTGCGGGTGGCCCAGATAGTGCCCACCGGGGCCAACATCCGGCACCGCCGCGATGGCCTGATCGAAATCGTGCCACTTCGGGCCCTCGGCCATGCGGTACGCCATCGCGCATTGTTCGGCATCGACGATGAATTTGGCGACCGAGCAGTGCATCCCGGCCTCGTTCCAACCGGCGCTGTGCCAGATGTAGTTGGCACCGGCATGAACAACCGCCTGCAACGTCGTCGCGGATTCGTACCCGGCCTGCGCGTCAAACGTCTTGGCCCCGCCCAGCGTGTTCGAAGTGCGCCACGGTACATCGTAATGCCGCGCCATCTGACCGATCATGAAGTTCATCAGGCTGATCTCGGGTGTCCCCGCCATCGGCGCGCCGGACTTCATCGACACGGTCGACAGATAGTGCCCATAGATCGCCGGAGCACCCTTGCGGATCACCTGCGTGTAGGCCAGCGCACTCAGCGCCTCGGCATTCAACTGGGCAACGGTTGCTGGGACGGATGCAGGCGTATTGGCCCCGCCCAGCACGAAGGGAGAGCAAAGTACCGGCTGATTACGACGGCAGAAGGCTCGCATTGCACCCAGCATGGTTTCGTCCCAAACCAGCGGCGAGTTGCCGTTGCAATTGCCGGTCGTGACCGGGTGATCCTCAAGGAACTCTTCTCCGAACAGGATTGCGCACATATCCATCACGTCTTCGGCGTTCTTGGGCGAGGTGGTCATGCCCATGAACGTCTTGTCCGAATGCTTCATTGACGAATAGGTAATCCGCAGGTGTCGCTGGCTGATCGGGTGGTCGTAGGGCTCGACGATGTGGTGCGCCGAGCTGTGCAACGCGGGCATCATGTGGCTCAGCTTATGGAACATCGCCAGATCGTCCAGGGTGGGGTTTCGGCGCACATCATCGAGATCACGCAGGAAAGGTGCGCCAGTCATCGGCACAAAGATCGAGTGCTTTCCACCTAGGCGCACGTTCTTTTTGGGGTCACGTGCGTGATAGGTGAAATCGCTGGGAATGGTGGCAATCAGCTCGCGCACCAGTCCGCGGTCGAGATAGACCAACTCACCTTCGACCTTGGCCCCGACCTTCTTCCAGTCTTCCAACGCAATGGGGTCGCGGAACTGAACGCCGACATTCTCCAGAATGTCCATCGAGGCGTTGTCGATGCGTTCGACCTGGCTGCCGTCCATTACCTCACACAAGGGAATGCCTCGTGTCAGGCCGGGCAGCATTTCAATGTTCGGGGCGGTGCGCTTGGCGCGGCGGGCAGAGCGTCCGCCCGAGCGTGTCGCAGTACGAATGTTCACGGGGCAATCCTCCAATCTTGTACTCAGATTGACGGATTCGGCGGCTTCGCACCTCACTGATTGCGATGTCTGTTTGCAGGAAGCGACACCGGCCCGGAACGAAAAACGCCGCCCGTGCTGGGGCGGCGTCCACTACTTTATACGAACGCGCGCTTATTCAGCCGCCTGCGATTGCGACGCCAGCTTATCCCGCTGGCTGTCGCGGAAGAGCGCCTTGGCCAGCGACACGCACATCAGACCCATCACCATAGTAAAGGGCAGCGCACCGATGATCATCGCATTGCGTAGGGCGTCCATCGGGTTGTTGTCACCCGCCGCCAGGATCAGCGCGCCGATCACAGCTGTCAGGATCACACCCCAGATGATGCGGTGCTTGATGCCGGTTTCCTGGCTGCCACCGGACATGATGGTGTTCATCACCAGAATACCCGAGTCCGCGGACGTCACCAGGAAGGTCATGATCAGGATCACGCACATGACGTTCAGCATGGAAAGCAGCCCACCGTCGATCATGAAGGACAAGGTGGCGAACAGCTTGTTGGTGTTCGACGCACCGATGATCGCGCCTTCGGCTGCACCTGCCAGCTCCAGATCAATCGCGGTTCCTCCCAGAATGGTCATCCAGGCAAAACAAACCAGTGCCGGTGCAAAGACACAGCCGAGGATGAATTCGCGTACGGAACGACCTTTGGAGATGCGCGCCAGGAACAAGCCCACGAAGGGCGAGAAGGCGATCCACCAGGCCCAGTAGAACGTGGTCCAACCTGCCTGCCATCCGAACTGACGACCCTGCTCGCCGGCCGCATATACTGCGGCCAGTGTTGCCTCGTCCAGCTCGGCAGCGGCGCCTTCCAGGCCGCTCTTGAAGCCGTCAAAGCTGCCCCAAGCGTTGGTCGCGCCGCCCATCAGGGCATCTGCATGGGCTTGTGCTTCGGCAGGCAAAGCCGCTGCAAAGGTTTCGGCAGACAACGGACCGTATGCACCAAAACTCAGTGAGATGAAGTGCAGGATGTAGTCCACCATCGCCGTGCCATAGGTGGTCATGGCAAAGACGAACGAACCGAAGACCACAAACGTGCCCAGCAGGATGATCGACAGAACCAAGTTCAGGTTCGACAGGTATTTCACGCCTCGGCCAACACCGGACACAGCCGAGATGATCGACAGGCCCATGATGACAACCAGACCTGCAATCAGGCCCACTTTGCTGGGGGTTGGCACTTCGCCACCCAGATCCATGACCCAACCCATGCCGGTGATTGCATAGACACCATCGATGAACTGGCTGACACCGTAACCTATGGTCACCGAAACACCGAGGATCGTCGCAACGACACCCAGAACGTCAACAACATGTCCGAGGAAACCGTTCATCAGGCGACCGAACAGCGGAGTCAGCGCCGAACGGATCGTCAGCGGCATACCGCGCGTGTACGCATAGTAAGCCAGCGAAAGGCCGGTGACGACATAGATCGCCCACGCATGGAAACCGTAGTGCAAGAAGGTAAAGCGATAGCCCGACTGCAGCGCCTCGGGCGTGTTGCCCTCGACCGCGCCCGAAACGACAACGGGGTTCGATCCCCACAGGCCCAGTGGTTCGGCTGTAGCAAAGACCATAAGGCCAACACCCAGACCCGCGCCGAACATCATCGAGAACCACGAAAAGTTCGAAAACTCAGGCTTTTCACCCGGCGTTCCCATGATCCGGCGACCCGTGGCTGGAATGATGGCGACAATGGCGAGGAAAAAGAAAAAAGCGCCGACGATGATGATGTAGAAGCTGTTGAAGATTTCCAGCAATTGGCCGTTCAGAGTGCCCAGTGTGCTGGTGGCGTTCGCCGGAAAGACCAGCGCCCACAGAACAAGAGCCACCATAATGCCCTTACTGATAAGGGCGATTGGGACGCTGTAGTTTTCATAGAATCCGGCATCAGCCGTTTCTATTTCAACGTCCGTAAAGGGTTCGGGTATCGACATGTTTCTCCTCCGTGTGTCGTTTTCTATCTTGGGCCTTTTTGCTGATGATCGACCGTCCAAGGCACGGGATGTTGGGGACGATGCGACAGCGGGCATCTGGTGACTTTGTGTTTCTCGATGTTCAGAACCCAGCACGACAGGCGCGCAGCCGTATGGCTCGACGCTTTCTGAGTTGCAGTGAATTCAACACAGAGACTTTACGGGCTGTATTCAGTCTTACCAACCGGGGATGAGTTCCGCGCCTCCTCCACTTTCCCTTTCCGCAGTCAGTTTGAGACGTCGCCTTGAGGCAGAACCATCTTGCGACGCCGGGCATTTTCACCCAGAAAGCCTGCTGAACACGACATTTGTTGGTGAAACTGACTATAGTGGCGCACCAATCTAAATTCGGCCAGAACCGACGCATTGACGAAAAATGCGACATCCACCCCGTACGTGAGCTAAAAAAACACCATTTCCGTCAGACAGGCCTAGCTTTCACCTTCAAAAAAACTAAAACTGAGTTGATAAAAACTAAACTGAAACCTAGCAACGATTCACCAGCCACTATGTCCAGACGCCACTACAACCTGCCACCGCTGACAACCCTGTCCGCTTTCGAGGCTGCAGCGCGCCACCTGAGCTTCAAGAACGCCGCCGTTGAGCTGTCGGTCACACCCGGCGCGGTCAGTCACCAGATCAAAGCGCTGGAAGGCGATCTGGGCACTCCTTTGTTCCAACGCAAGCATCGCGGTGTCGATCTGACCGAAGATGGCAAAGCGCTGTATGAGGCACTGTCCAAATCCTTTGGCCGAATTTCAAACACCCTGAACACAATCCGTGACAGGTCGACAGCCGGCAAGGTCACCGTTGGCTCGACGACTGCGGTTGCGGCTCTCTGGTTATCCCCGGCCGTCATCCGGTTCTGGCGCGACATGCCAGAGGTCAATGTTGATCAGTTGTCTCAGGACCGTCCGTTCCGCGATCGTCCAGATGTCGACCTTTTCATCCGTTACGGGCGACACAGCGATCCAAGCCTGTCCCACACGCCGTTGTTCCGCGATCACCTCGTCCCGGTCGGTAGCCCGGAGGTCGCCGAACGCCTGACCGGCGCCAGCCTCGAGGAACTGGCTGCCGAACGGTTGATCCATCTGGATTCGGAAGATCGCACATGGACAACTTGGCCCGAGTGGTTTCAGCAATTGGGTTTAAACGACGCGGTTCCCATTGAATCTCGCGTCAACAGTTATTCCGTCGCACTACAGCTTGCCCGCAAGGGCGCGGGGCTGGCTTTGGGTTGGCAGCGCCTGATTCAACCGATGCTTCAATCTGGCAAACTGGTGCCGATTGGCCCGCACCAAGTGGCCGCTCCCAACCAGTTCTACCTTGTTGGACGCCCCGATGATGAGCTTTCCGAAAGCGCCCGCGCCCTGAAAGCATGGATCATTCAAGAAGTGCAGGAAGGTTCGGTTTAGGTGAAATCACCCACTGATGAGCTTTTCTGATATTGAGACCATCAGGTTCGATCCGCCAATACGGTCAAAGATACATCCAGCAAAACCTCAGGAGAGCCCGATGAACAAGCATAGCGCGCTGTCTTCCGTTCTGGCCGACGTCAACGTCGCAAATGGCCTGCCGAATGAACATTATATCGACCCGGCCGTTTTTGATGAAGAAAAGCGTTCCGTGCTTTATGCCAATTGGTCCGGGATCGGGTTCGGCAAAGACGTGCCGGAAGAAGGCGATGCGAAACCGGTCGACTTTCTGGGCATGCCGCTTCTGATTGTCCGGGATCGCGACGGTGAAGTTGGCGTGTTCCAGAACACCTGCCGCCACCGCGGCATGATTCTGGTGGACACTCCGCGCAAAATTGGGGGCGCGATCCGCTGCCCCTATCACAGCTGGTGTTACAGCCTGAAGGGTGAGCTGCGCGCAACCCCGCATGTGGGCGGCCCTGGCCAAAACAAACACGAGGATGTCAAACGCGAAGATCTGGGACTGGTGCGCGTGCGTTCATACGTCTGGCGTGACGTGATCTTTGTGAATGTCGACGGCAACGCGCCCGAGTTCGAAGAGGTACACGGCGCCCTGCTGGAGCGCTGGAAAGAATTCGAACAACCCGTTTTCCACGGTGGCGAGACGTCCTCGTTCAAGTTGGAGGTCAAAACCAACTGGAAACTGGCGGTCGAAAACTACTGCGAAAGCTACCACCTGCCTTGGGTGCATCCCGGCCTGAACAGCTATTCCCGCTTAGAAGACCACTACAACATCGAAGCGCGGGGCCACTACTCTGGTCAGGGTACGCTGGTTTATCGCCAGTTGACCGATCAGGACGGCGCGACCTTCCCGGATTTCGACGGCCTCAGCGACAAGTGGAACGAAGGCGCGGAATACATCGCGGTTTACCCGAACGTTTTGCTAGGTGTTCAGCGGGACCACGCCTTTGCCATTGTGTTGGAGCCGGTGGACCACGAAAACACCGTCGAGCACATTGAGCTCTATTACGCCAAAAGCGTCGAAGACACGCCCGAGCATGACGGCCTGCGCGCGTCAAATGCTCAACTATGGAAGACTGTGTTCGAAGAAGACGTCTTCGTCGTTGAAGGCATGCAGAAAGGCCGACACGGCATGTTGTTCGACGGCGGTCGGTTTTCACCGGCGATGGACGGGCCGACGCACAACTTCCACCATTGGGTCGCGACGCAGATCGAAAATGGCCGCGCGGAATAAACCTTTTGGACCGGCCCGCCATGTCACGGTGGGCCGGCCTCCCGTTGAATGCGGACGCCCATGGATAAACAGGATCTGGATCGCCTTTTACTGGACGCGCATGATCGCAATGATCATGCCGACCTGATCCGGTATTACGCCATGGCCGCGGATGAGCGCGAAAAGGCGCAAGACATCGACGCGGCCTGTTTTTACCTGACTCATGCGTTTGTTTTCGCACTGGAATCCGGCGCACCAGAAGCCGATGCGCTGAACCAGCGGCTGGTCGCGCATGGCCGCGCGCATAAGCTGGAGTTCTGAGGCGCGCCTCGGATTAAACCCGCTCAACCCAACATGAAATTTATGTCCGTTGCCGGTGTCACAGCGATGGTGACACAAGGCTGCTGGACCAACTTTGATACGGCAGGCTCATGAAAACGAATGCACAGGCGGTGGTAATTGGCGGCGGGGTGATCGGATGCTCGATCCTCTATCATTTGACCAAATTGGGATGGTCGGATGTAGTGCTGCTGGAACGGGATGAACTGACGTCAGGCTCGACCTGGCACGCGGCAGCGAACATCCACGGGCTGCATGACAGCACCAATATCAGCCGCATCCAGCACTACACGATGAACCTGTACAAAGAGCTTGAGGCTGAAACGGGTCAAAGCTGCGGCGTCTTCCAGCCTGGGTCGCTGTACCTTGCGCAGACCGAAGAGCGCGAACACCAGCTGAAGCTGCAGGCCGCCAAGGCCAAGCTGTATGGTATGAACTTCTATGAGATCAGCATCGAAGAAGCGCAGCGCCTGAACCCGCTGGTCAACTACGATGGCATCCGCTGCGTGATGTACGAACCCGACGGTGGTAACGTGGATCCTTCGGGTGTGACCAACGCCTATGCGGTCGGCGCGCGGCAACGCGGGGCCGAAATCCATCGCTTCACCCCCGTCATCGCGACCGACAAGCAAAAAGACGGCACCTGGATCGTTCGAACGCCGAAGGGTGAAATCCGAACCCCCTGGGTCGTGAACGCAGCCGGCCTGTGGGGCCGCGAGGTGGCCAAGCTTGCCGGCATCGAATTGCCCCTTCAACCGACCGAGCACCAGTATTTCGTGACCGAGACCATGGCCGATGTCGAAGCACACGGCACCCGCCTGCCCTCGGTCAGCGACCGCGATGGCGAGTATTACCTGCGGCAGGAAGGTCAGGGCCTGCTGGTCGGGGCCTACGAGAAAGGCATGAAATTCTGGGCCGAGGACGGCACGCCCTTGGACTTCGCGCACGATCTGTTCCCTGACGATCTGGAACGGATCGAAGAGAACATGATGAACGCCATCGAACGCCTGCCAGCCGTGGGTGAAGCCGGGATCAAGCGCGTCATCAACGGGCCGATGATCTGGTCTCCGGACAGCAACGTGCTGATGGGTCCAGTGCCCGAAGTTGACGGGTATTTCTGCTGCAATGGTATCATCCCCGGATTCTCACAATCCGGCGGCATGGGCCTGATGGCGGCTCAGTGGATTATCGAGGGCGAAACTCAATACGACATGTTCGCCTGGGATATGGCGCGGTTCGACAGTTGGGCCACCAAAGACTTCACCATGGCCCGCGTAAAGGATCAATACGCCCACCGTTTCGCCATCCACTTCCCCAACGAAGAACGCAGCGCAGGACGCCCGGCGCGCACGCGACCGATTTACCAGAAACAGGCAGAGATGGGCGCTGTGTTTGGGCTGAACGCGGGATGGGAACATCCGCTGTGGTTTGCGGACTCGCCGGGCACCACTGATACCAATGGCTTTACCCGCCAGAACTGGTGGGGACCCGTCGGTGAAGAATGCCGGATGCTGCGTGATCGCGCGGGGATCATCGATATCTCGAACTTTGCCAAGTATATCTGCAAGGGACCCGGCGCCGAGGATTGGCTGAACGCCGTCTTCGCCAACACCATGCCCAAAGCGGTGGGACGGTCCTGCCTGACGCCGCTGATCTCAAAGCGCGGCGGCATCGCCGGGGATTTCACCGTGACCCGCGTTGCTGAGGATGAATTCTGGATCATTGGCTCGGGTATGGCCGAGCGCTATCACAAACGGTTCTTCAAGCAGGTGTCCCTGCCCGATGGCACCACGTTCGAAAGCAGGACCGAGGCAATGTGCGGCTTCAACGTCGCCGGACCGAAGTCACGCGAGATTCTGCAGCGCCTGACTAACACATCGCTTGCCACCGAAGACTTCCCTTTCATGCGCTCCGCCAAGATCGAACTGGCAGGTGTCGAGGTACTGGCATTGCGAGTCTCGTTCACTGGCGATCTGGGGTGGGAGGTTCATTGCGCCACCGAAGATCAGGAACGCCTGTATGATGCCTTGATCGAGGCCGGTCGGGACTTTGGCGCAGGTCCTGTAGGCAGTCGGGCACTGATGTCTTTGCGTGTGGAAAAAGGCTACGGATCGTGGAGCCGCGAATACAGCCCGGAATATTGGCCTCATGAGGTCGGTCTGGACCGCTTGTGCAAGTTCGGAAAGGACTTCCTGAACAAGGATGCAGCCGAGGCGGTGCTGAGCAACCCTGCCCGCGAGCAACTTGTGCTATTGCATCTGGACGAACAGGACACCGCCGCATCCAATGCCGATGCAACCGGGGGGGAGCCGATTTTCAAAGACGGTCAGGGCATCGGGCGCGTTACCTCGGGGGCTTACGGCTACTCGGTGGGCATGTCGTTGGCACTTGGCTATGTCGCCGGTGTGGAACCGGGGGAAGAGGTGCAGGTCATGGTTCTGGGCCGCCCGCACAAGGCGATTATACTGCACGAGCCGCCCTTCGACGCATCGGGCAAAGTGCTTCGCGGATAGTTCGGGAAAACTGTTGACGCAGTTACATAGGCCGGCCTCAAAAGCCGGCCTTTTTTTGCACTGTGCGGTTAAGAAAACTAACTCATAGCGACGATGCTTTCATTAAAAAAACTTCTAAATTATAGCGAAATGAACGCATGTGAATCTCTCAGAATACTTTAGCTCATCTCATGGCGAGAATTTAGCCTGTTGAAAAACCCGCGCCGGATGGGAAGTTGGCACCATCCCTTTGACCCTCCAGAACACAGGCAAACAGGCCATGGAACCAGACTTTACAACCCAACTCGACGACAAGCTCCGCGCCAAGCGCGAGTCCTTCGACAAGATTCCGGTGATCGACATTGCTCCGCTGCTGGACGGCAGCGACAAACTCAAAGTAGCCCGGGAAATCCGCTGGGCGCTGTCCAATGCCGGCTTCATGTATGTGAAAAACCACGGCATCGCGCAGACCTTCGTTGATCAGGTATTCGACGTCACACGACGCTTTTTCGAGCTGCCGATGGCCACCAAAATGGCTTTGCACGTCAGCAACTCGGATGTCGCATTACGCGGCTATATTGAGCCATTTGGCGAAAACACAGATCCAGGCAAAACCAAGGACCTGAAAGAATGCTTCGACCTTGGTCCTGAGCGCGCAGCACTGGAGGGGCCGTTCTTTGGCCCGAACCAATGGCCCAGCGCCCTGCCCGAATTCCAGGATTTGACCTATAGCTATCACCAGAAAATGGTGACCCTGTCCAAGCACCTGCTGAAGGGCATCGCTCTCAGCCTGGATCTGCCCGAAACGCATTTTGAAAGCCTGATGCAGGACCCGATCAGCATTCAACGCCTTTTGCATTACCCGCCGCAGAACGGCATGATCGACGAAAAGATCATCGGCATTGGCGCTCACACCGACTATGGGAACCTGACAATTTTGGCACAGGACGACGTTGGCGGCCTGCAGGTCATGAACCGTGAAGGCAACTGGATCGAAGGCACGCCAATCCCCGGAACGTTCGTCATCAATATCGGTGATCTGATCCAACGCCTGACCAACGATGTCTACCTGGCCAATTTGCACCGTGTCATCAATGCGACCGGGCGCGAGCGCTATTCGATCCCGTTCTTCATTGACGCGGATTACGGTGCCACCTTTTCTCCGCTGGAGTCGTGCATCAGTGAAGCCAACCCCCGGCGTTACGAGGCCGTAACTTGCGGCGCTCACAAGTTTGGCCGTTTTGCGGCCAGCTACCAACACCTGAAAAAGGCCGGTTAACGACCTTTCTTCTCACTGCGAGACGCCGCGCTTTGGCTAACCGGCATTTCAGAGTATAGCTGTGCATGTCACGGTTCGGGCGCGCGAATTACCGCTCCGCCCGAACCCCAGACGGAGACCGTTGGCATGACTGCATTTCTGATTATCGTCCTTCTGATCGCCGCGTTTTTCATCGGCATGAACCTGTGGACCAGGCGCCTGACTCGTCAGGGGTTGGAACGCGTTCCGCAACTTGGCGATATTGTACCGGTGCAAGGCGGCAGCATTCATTTCGTGGAAAAAGGCGATCCCGCCAATCAGACCATCGTGCTTATTCACGGGCTGGCGGGGCAACTGCAGCATTTCACCTATGCCATGGTGGATCTATTGGCCACGGACTACCACGTCATCGCCCTCGACAGGCCCGGCTGTGGGTATTCGATCCGAGAAACGGCCGATCTGGCACGTCTTCCCCAGCAGGCCCGTATGATTCACGAGTTTCTGGACGCCAAAGGAATCTCCAACGCCGTTCTGGTCGGGCATTCGCTGGGCGGGGCCGTATCCCTGGCCATGGCGTTGGATTACCCTGAGAAAACCAGAGCTTTGGCTTTGCTGGCGCCATTGACGCAAAAACTGCCCGGATCACCTCAGGTATTCAAACCGCTGGAAATCCGCACCGAGTGGTTGCGCGAGTTGATAGGCAACACGATCGCAGTGCCGTTGTCTGCAAAGACCGCCCCCCATGCCCTGGACGCCGTTTTTGACCCGGAAACCGCGCCAGACGACTTTCTGGACCGAGCAGGTGGCGCGCTGGGCTTGCGCCCGTCGGCATTTGTCACCGCCTCGCAGGACGTTGTCGGACTCGATCTCAGCATTGATGCCCAAGTAGCCCGTTATGATGAGCTGACCGTTCCCGGAGGTATTTTGTATGGCGCGCAGGACGCAATCCTATCCCCGTCCGCACATGGCCCCTCGATGACCCAGTTCGGGCTGAGCAACAAACAGATCGAAGGGTTGGGCCACATGATTCCCATCACCGCGCCTGACGCCTGCGCGGCCTTCGTTCGCAAGATTGCAGATAGTGTGGGAACCGAAGCCGAAGCCGCCAGTGAAACGGTGTAAACGGCGACGAAAATAATCCCGGCCAGGCGCTATTTCCCCCTTGACCCTCCCCGGCCCCTCGCTTAAATCGCCTCTCACGCATGGCGGAGTAGCTCAGTTGGTTAGAGCAGCGGAATCATAATCCGCGTGTCGGGGGTTCAAGTCCCTCCTCCGCTACCATTTCCCCCTTAAAAACACAGTCTTGGAAGATGCCGTAGGTTCGCACGCACCTCAGTGGCGCCAATTGTACCATTTCCGTACCATTTAATCCTACTTTCGCATGTGTATCGGAAACCTTTTGTAGCGCGGCGGCAGCTTCCGGACAATTTGGTGCGATATTCCGGACAAAATCAGGGCCAAAACGGTAACAGCGCCGCGCCGGATTAAACAGCGGCGCGGCTATTTAGGCCCGATCAACCCGGCGGCACAACGGCTACAGCACTCGTATCCGCCAGTCGGTTGCGGAGGTTCTCGGCCAGAACCCTATGCCCGGCGTCGTCTGGATGGGTGCCGTCCGATTTCGAGAAAGAGACCCCCTGCATGTCCACGAAGCTGAAACCGGATCGCGTACCCACGGCGGCGCGGATTGCATCCCGTGTGGCGTTCCAGGCGGCGGAAGGCGCTGCTGGCGCGGCCGTGTCCCATGGGCCAAGAACAAACACCTGCCCGGCATAGACCGTTCTCAAGGCGTCAAACGTGGTCGCTGCTGCCGCTTCGACACCGGCCAAACCCACGTCATTGAGACCCATGGCAATCACCACCTCATTAGGAACGCCTGTGTCGTCCTTGATACGGTTGTAGTCGGCGACGATCCTTGCAGGCAGGTTTTGCTGGGTGCCACCAAGATCATTCACATAGCCGGTGCCGCCGCTGCCACTGGCCGCAATACCAAACTCCTCCTGCGGGCGCAGCAGATTGACCCAGCCGTTCCACTGGGCAGATGCCCCGGTTCCCGAGGTGAAGCTGTCGCCGAACACGATGCTGCGCCACTTGGCCGGGCTTGCGTTCACAACCGCTCCCGCCTCGGTCACATAGCCGAACCATCGCACATCGCCATATCCTTTAATCACCACTCGGTTGGCCTGATCTTTGGGCAGTTTGAAGGCCCACCAGCGCCTGCCGCCCGCGACCCCTGTGGCGTTGACCGGGAAATGCTCAACGCCGTTGATTTCGGCACAGTACCGACCGAGCAGGCTGTCACCACCGTCGAGACGGATGGCAAGGTTGCCATCGACAACAATGGAGGCTCGCCATGAGACCCCACTCCCATTAGCCGCCGGGATATTGCCCCCCGTTCGCGTGGTGGCTGGAAACTGTCGGGCCAGAAGGTCATTATACACCGCGTCGTGGAAAAATCCGCCGCTCAGATCGGCGTGTTCATGACCGTCCTGCAGAAGGTGGCTTTCCGTAAGACCGGAAAAGGGCGCTGACGGCGCTCCGGACGTACCGACAGAGAGTTGATTGGGATAGCTGGCAACTCGTGTCCGCGCCGCGAACTCTTTCAGGCGAGCCGTGATGGTCACCACCGCGTTCTGGCGACCTGCCACCCAAAGGCGCTCGCCGTTTCTCAGCGGCAGCTCTCTGTTCTCCAGCGGAGACAAGGGGTGACCGTGTCCGACTGGAATAGAAGGCGGTTCGTCCGAGAAGGTCGTCACAAAACGCAGAAACTTGCTGCGGAACACGTTAGCCGGATAAGACAGCAGGATATCGGTATCGCCGATGGCGGTAAAACGGCCACTGGCACTCCAGTTTTCCGAAACGTTCAATACGATGCTGGTCAAAGTGCTTTCTCCTGTGTGTTTACCGGCTCAGGTAATCGGCGGTGCAGCCTTCCAGTTGCGGTGGGATCGGCGCTGCCCTGACGCATCACTCCCCCCACCAGAAGTTGCTGATCAGCAGCTCTGCCCGTGCGCCTCGGGCATCGTTGGTTTTGCCGATGGTGTAAGTTGTCTCGACCGGCGTGATCCGGAAGGCCGAGAATATCTCGCGGATCTCTGGCACATCGTTGATCGACATGAGGAACTGACCCCGGATGTCCTTCAGGTGAACGGCCATTCGTTCAAAGTCCGCCCGCTCAAACAGGTTCTTCCCGTAATCGTTCTCACAGCCCCAATAGGGCGGGTCGAGGTAGAAGAACGCGCTCGGCCGCTCAATGCGCCGGATGAATTCCGCATAGTCCAGGCAGGTCACCGTGACGCCGGACAGGCGCGTGTGCAGTGCCTCGAGATCCGATTCCAGCGTCGTCAGATTGAATCGGGCCGGACGTTCGATTGAGAGGCCGAAATTCCGCCCCGAAATCTTGCCACCAAAGGCCGTGCGCTGCAGGTACAGAAACCGCGCTGCACGCTGCATATCGGTCAGCGTGGATGGATCGGTATCCACCAGCCGATTGAAATTGGCCTGCGTGGTCAGCTGAAACCGCATCAGATCCAGAAAGGCGACGTAGTGCTCCTGAAGGATGCGAAACAGGTTGTAGACGTCCTGCTGGGCGTCGTTGATGAACTCGGCTCTGGCCTGCTTGCGGCGGCGCAGGAAGATACCGCCCATGCCCACGAAAGGCTCGGCATAGGTCAGGTGGGGATCTGCGTCGATGATGGCGCAGATGCGCTTGGCCAGATTGCGTTTTCCACCCAGCCAGGGCGCGATTGGTTTGGTCTGCTCGATGTCATGCTTTGACATTTGTTCTCGAATCGTTCTTATGTGCCGCCATCTCATGATCATGAGTGCGGACGGCCTTGATGAGTGCTGGGTCGGCGGGGGTGAGTGAGATTGTTCCCCGTGGTTTTGGGCGGACCCCATCCGCCCGAACCTCCGCTTATCGGTAGGTGTCCAGGATCTCCTCAAACGTGGCTGGACAGTCGCGGTATTCGAAGCTGCCAAACTGACCGCCGATCCGTACGGCGAGATAGAAAATCAGGCTCAGCACAGTGGCGGGAAGGGCTTTTGCGGGCCAACCCAGATCCTGTTCCTGCGTGACCGCGTCCTTCAGCATCGCCTTCAGGAACTTCCAGTCACAGCGGGCGCGGTCCCAGCGATCACCGCCCACCGCATAGCCAAAATCATGGTGCCGCCAGCTTGCGTCCCAGAAGAACCAGCTCGCGGTTTTGGTGATGAAGCGGCGCACCCGGCCGGGCAGCCAGAACGGTCCCAGTCCGTTGCCGAAGAGCTGTTGCTGGACCGGGGTCAGATCGTGAAACGAAGGGCGGCACATCAGCTGATCGTCACGTTGAGTTCGGTTGCGATCTCGGCGGCACGGGCTTTGCCGCGACCCAGAATGGCCTCGTACTCGAGAGAGTTCGTTTCCGCCTCAAGCTCATCGTCCAGCTTGCCGCGCAGGCCCGCCACCCGCGCGATGACCCCTTCATATTTGGTGGCCTTTGCGGTGATCGTGGTCGCCATTTCTGTGACGGTTTTGCCGCGTTCGTTGGCTTCACCCGTGATCAGCGCGGTCTGATCGGCGCTTGCGGTGTCAGCAAGAACAGCGCGGGCCGCTGCAGCCTTGGGAGGCCAGCTGGCGCGCTCGAACTCTGGAACCTGCCCGGCAATCTTGGCCATGATGCCGTCGATCCAGGCCGACATGACCAGCCGGGCATCGGCAAGGTTGCGGTATGTGGGCACCGGGTCCGGGTCGCTCAGCTTAGGTCGGCCGTTGTTGTCGCCTGACAGCGTCTTCCCCTGCAGCATGCCTGAATAGAGCGAGGCATGTTCCTCGGCACTGATTTCAACCGCATCCTGCGGCAAAGTGCTATGAACGTTGTTGTCAAAAAAGCCGTTGGCAGACATCGAATAAAAAAGGGTCATGACTTTTTCCCGATTGCGATCCAGTGAATTGTTGGGACAAAACCAACGTCAGGTGTCGTGATCGCCAGACCGAAACCTGTCAGGGCATTTCCACTGCCTGCCATGTTCGTTGACGCTGAGGTGCCTGCCATTGGAGCCTGTGAGGCATTGGTGGATGCAGCCAGGTTGGCGACACAGGCAAATGGCCCCTCACTGAATGCGACAGGGTACGGGACCGTATAGTAATGGGTGTAGATCGGCACCCCCAAAGACCGTGAGTTAAATGCCCCAACCGCCGCTAGCGTTGGCGTCCCCCACTGAATGAGAAAGTCACCGGGCAGATTTTTATATCCCGGATTTGACAGCACTCCCGCGAAGTCTGACAGCGCGGCCTTTCCTGCCAGCGCCGCCAAGACCATGGCACCAAAATCGTCGTCGTCATTCAGCGCCTGGGCCAGCTCGTTCAGTGTGTCCAGCGCGCCCGGTGCACCACCGATCAGCGCAGCGATCCGGGCACCCAAAGTGGCAGGTGAGATTACCTTGGCCGGTTCTGTTCCGGCCATCGCCTCGGCCTCGGTCGCGAAATCGACGGCCAATGTGCGGTCGGCCGACAGATCCCCGCCGCCAGACAGGCCATCGCCAGCGATGATCTTGCGCTCGGTCGGCACATAGGCGTCCGTGCCCTGCACCTGCAGAACAAGGTTTTGCAGATCCGAAAACAGAACATGGATGCGGATCAGCGACGAGGTTGCCCCTTGGACCTGGTTCACCGGCGGGTCATAGCGGGCGATGGCAATCAGATCGCCATCCGCATCAAAGAGGCCCGCCTCGCGGATGGTGAACGGCCCTTCGGTCGTGTCCAGCAGGATCTCGAAAAAGGCCGTGTTCAGCGCACCGGGTACAACGCCGTTGCCCTGCACGGGTTTGCGACCCTGCTCGTTCAACAGAGCGGTTTCACCGCCGCCCGGAACGCGGTCGCCGTCGCCCCATGCGATATGTGTGATCTCCAGCGCCTCTTGTTGCGCAAGGGCTGCCGCTTCCTTGTTGCGGCCGACATTGGTGATGAGTGCCTTATGTGCCATGTGCGCTCCTTACGCGGTTGTCACGATTGACGTGATGCGGGTGGTGGGGACAACGGCCATGGACGCCGCCGCGCTCAGAACCGGAGGCGGATCGATGACTGCGTCCGCAATTGCCGTGTTGTGGGTCAGGGGAAATGCGCCCGCATAAGATCCGCTGCGGCCGACAACGCCGATGCGCAGGTCGGTGCCTTGGGAATGCCGCTTGGTCGCCTCGATCATTTTCAGCGTGGCGCGGGTCTGTCGGGGCGAGAAGTAGCCGCCATCGTCGCCGGGATAGAGGACGTCATCGACCATGATGGTCAACCGATGCGTGTTTGGCGCACCCATGGGCGTCTGCCGGTACCATTGCTCGATGGCAGCTGTCATACCCATCAGGCTGAGGCCGAGCTTGACGCCCGCGTCATAACCCTCGAGCGACTGAAGCAGCCACGCGTTCTTCAGGATGCGCCGCTGAATGGCCTCGGGCAGTTCGGGATCGATGAACTCCTGCATCGAGTATTCCGCGATCAGGGCGGGCAGCGCCTCGGCCGGGCAGGTCTCGGCTTCCTTGACCTGAAAAGCGGTAATCGGTTGGTCGCCGATGATCTCGTTTAACGCCCGCAGATAGGCTGTGCCACGCGCATCCTTCACCTGTGGGGGCGTGATGCGGTCCAGCTGGTCGTTTTCCCAATAGCCCGCCATCACACCGCCTCCACCGTGACGTTGAGCGCGGTGCATTTTGGCCAGGATGAAGCGGCGACTTGCTTGAAGGCCAGACCGGGCACAGAGGCGTCCACAACGCCCGTCACATCACGGGCCGCATCGGTCAGAGCTGAGGGCGCGATGTAGCCGCCCAGACTGCGCGTCCAGCCGTCCAGCACCTTCTGAACCGCCGCAGTGGCCGGGGCCTCGGCTGTCGGCGTGGACAGTACCAGCGTCAGGTTCGTGGTGAACTCGTCGGGCGTTGGGGCGTTCACCTGAATGAAATCGCCCTGATGCGTGTTGCTGTCGTTGAACACGCCGATAAGGGAAGCGATTTCCTGCGCGTTGGGTTCGCCGGTGTCCATCAGCGGGAAAATGTCCACGTAGCCGGGTTGTGGCCGGGAGATATGGACATCGATGCAGCGGGCGTTCCAGCCCAGCACATCGGCGCGGTACCGTTCCCGGTTCAGACCGTCGCCGATCCGCTCGAAAGCCAGCGCCAGACGCTCGCGGTAACGGTCATCAGATTCACGCTCGGAGCCACCACCGGACGCGGTCAGGTTGGTCACCGCGCTGATCCCCGGCACCGGGTCCACCAGCACCTTGAGCGCGCCCACAGGCTGGCCGTTCGCGCCGATCCCGACCCTTGTGGCCGAGGCAGGGACATCAATGCTGGATTGCCCGACATCCAGCGCCACTGGCTGGCTGGTGGCGAACTGGACCTGCCCACCGGCGTCTCCGACCCGTGTTCCGGCCGGGATCTGAATGCGGGAAACAGCGGGCTGCGCTGTCGAGAACCGCAGGCTGGTTGTGGCTGCAGTCGCGTTCAGGCGCGGCGTGTTGCGATCCGCGCCATGCCGATCCAGCCAGTCGTCTTGCGCCCATGCGATGAAGCAGTTCTGCAGTGCCAGTTGCTCTTCCGCGCCACGCAAGGCCAGCATGTAGGCGATGGTCTCCAGCAGGTGCATCTCGACCTGCATCTCGGACAGGGTGCGGCCCGTGTCGGCTTCGAATTTGGCCTTGGCCTGATCCAGCAGCTTTTGCGCCTCGATAGTGACAAAATCGGGTGCGCCCGCCTTGTTCAGGACGGTGATTGGTTCATCAGAAGGCATAGGCCACCTCCGTTGACTGGAAGTCGTCCAGGACAGCCTCAACCGGCGACCACGTCACATTGAGCGAGATTGTCTCGAAAGAGGTCGTGTAGGTGATCTCATGCACCTTCACGCGCGGCACCCAGAGCTTCAGTGCCTCGCGCACCTCGGCCACGACAAACAGGCTGCGCACATTCATCGGCCGGTCCCGGAACTGGTCCAGATCGCAGCCCTTATCCGGGTTCAGTGGCACCGACCCCTTGGGCGTCAGGATGCACTGGCGGATTTCCTGCGCCAGATCCTCAAGATCAGGCGCAATCTCGCCCCACGCAGGCCCCTCGGCCGTGCGTTTCAATTGCCAATGTACGTTTGTGATGGTGTTCCGATCCAGCATGAACAGGTGATGCCGGATCGAAGGGGGTGCAAGATACCTGAACTCAGTTCAGGGGAGGTCTTCAGGGTTCCCATGGAACGAGGACAGCGAGCTGAGGATTTACGGAAAATCCTACTGGGTCAACAGAAGGTTTGGCAGGGAGGAGGTTTCAATGAAACGGGTGCCGTACGTTGTCATATTAAACTATACCGCGTGGTTTAACATTGAAACCGCAACCAGCTATAAGCTCGAGCTAAGAGTTCTATCCAGTAGTCTTGGCAGCCTTGGTAGACTTGGTAGACTTGGTAGACTTTACTCTCCCACGAAACGCGAAGAAAAACCCTACTAGTAGCAACACGTTAGCAAGGAGGGAACCGACCGAAATCCAATTTATTGAACGCAAGTTCATCAACCCTTCGACGGAGGAAAACTTGTCGCTGATCTTCACATTGTTAAAGAAGATGTCTCCGTTCAGGTAGATTCCGCCGTGCTTGTCGATAGCAAAAAGCTCGTTGGTGTTGTCATTGGAAACCACTCTAACTCCATTAGCACCGGACCTGATAGTTAGCCAACCGTCGTCCTCAGCATCACTACCCTGCCAGCGTTCACCGGCATAAATCTCGCCGCCCTGACCATCGTTAAAAACAACCCCTGTTCCTACGCCATTCACGTTGAATCTAGCTGCACCTTCGCTAAAAATTGGTTTGCGAAAATCAAGCCCAATTAGGGCTTCATCGAAATCAGCAACTACAAACCGACCATAGTCTTTATGGAGCGCGTTTTGCGCATACAAAATGCTTTCGAAGTGACCTCGTTGAAATTCCTTTTCACGATCAAAGTTCTCAACGATTACCGAGAATGCTTGACCATTTGGATTGCCGAACCCGACGACTTGAACGCCATGTTTCGCCTTGTTTGGAAAAACACCAGGCTTTCCTCCATTTAAGACATCCACCTCAAGACCAGTCAGTTGGGCATCGAAATCGTCGCCGCATCCGCGATCTATACCGGGCGGAGCATATTTACCTGTAAGGTTGTCTTCAAGACATGACGAGCGCGCCGACACGAAAGCCCCCCAAGCTCCAGCGCCATTTACCGCTGCGTGACTGTCCCCCCAAAATGGTATCCCATTGGTGCCCGGCGTGTAATTCACCACCTCCGAGAGGATGCTCTGGTGATGATTGTGAGTGTCGTGATAGTTTTCAGGGGTTTGAGTTGCCAAATCCACAGGCTCAATTGGGGAACCATCATACAAATGCCACTCGTCGGTGGGGGTAAGAACATCAATAAAGTTCAAGTTACCACGCAGTCGAGTGCTCAGGTTTTCATATTGACTAATGAAACCATCTTGGATCGGATGCCTGTCTCCACGCAAAAAAGTTAGCATGTTGTCCTGTTCGATGACTTCCATCTTGAGTGCATCGGGATTCACGAACGTACTGTTTTGTGCTACGGCACTTGAAGCGCACAAGACCGCACAGATCGACAAAATGTTTCTCATTTGACATTCCTATTTATCAGTGGCGATGGGCCATAGTGTCTCCAAGATCTGTCACAAACCAATATCGCCGTGTGAACCCCAGAGGATGATGCCCTATCGCAACCCGGCTAAAAAATCTCAAGGTCAAAGCAATAATCTATTAGCCCCTGTGATCTACCCGACAACATCAGGTGAAATGCAGTTTAGGGCAGGTGGTTGGTAGATCAGTCTTAAATTGGCAGTTGGCCTCAATCACCGACCTGCGTGATCCCGTTGATTTTGGTCGCCTTCAGGTCGGTTGCACCGCTCACAGTCAAATCGCCTGACACTTCAAGGTCACCCTGTACAACCAGCTTGCCGCCAGAGATCGACAAGACGATCCCGCTGGCATGGTTGATCGTAAATGTCCCGCCTTCCCAGATCACGGTTGACCCATCTGGCATCTCAAAATGCACCGTCCCGTCTCCTCCGGCCGGTGCGGGATCCGCGTCAGAATAGAGCGCACCCAGGACAACGCCCGATTCACGATTGGCATCAAGCAGGCAGGCAACCTGACTGCCGGGTTTGGGGCGGGTGAACACCTTCATGCCAGCCGTGCTACGCTGCGCGACATCGAGCCAGCCGGAGATGACCTGGTCATTGTCTTCAAACCGAACTTTGACCTGCGATCCGCGCCCTTCGACAACGATGCCGCGTTTCATTTGATCGGATTGCATGCCGCTCACTCCACCAGCTTAAGATCGATGTTGGTCGTATACCCATCCGGTCTGAACCGATGGCGAGCCATGGTGATCAGCCAGCGCCCGGCATAGCGTCCATAGCTCGGCCCCAGCGCCACAACCTGACCGGCCAGCAGTAAAGGATCACCAACAGTCGTGATGTGCCCGGTTGCCAGCGCGTCGTTCTCGCGCGCCAGACGGGCGATGCACATCCGTTCGGCATGGGTCTGGGTCTCGACCCGGTCATCCAGTTTCAGCGTGTCGCCGGATGGCACGCGCGGATCCTCGGCCTCTGCCGTCAGAACTGTTTTGCGAACCGGATGCAGATAGCGCGCCTGCGCCTTCGCGTAGAGCTTGTGCGTGGACTTCCGGAACTGGTAGCGGGTCACGGGATCGCCATTGACCAGGTCAAAGGTCCGGACGGGTGCGGCGCGCTCAATGGCCTCGCGCGCGGTAAAGACCAGTTGGTCGCCTTTGACGGTAAAATAGCAGCCCCAATCCTCGGCCAGCCGGGTCAGGAACGCCAGATCGCCCTGCTTGTTCTGGCTGATGCGCTCAAAGGACAGGTCGGGGATCTCACCCACCACTTTCAGCTGATGCCGAGCGGCCACCTCGTTAACGATGTTCGAAAGCGATTTCTGATCATAAGCGGCCGAGCGTTCGGTGCGCAGCTCTTTCGAGGTGAAGGCCGACAGTGCCTTGAACGTGGCGGTATCGCCACCGGCACCCCCTTCGACCTCGGTCTCATCCACGGCAAACAACCCGCAGGGCACGCGGATCCCCTGCAGCCCGGCATAGCCCATTACGGCAGAGACCTCGGTGCCCTCATCAATGCCCCAGCTACTGCGCCACAGGCCACGCCCGTCAGCCAGCCTGAAGCTGATGTCATCGACCTCGCCATGATGCACGTCGCGGTAGGTAAACCGGCGCAGATCCTTACCCAGGATCAGGCCCGAGGCCGTACCGGCGACGGCGATGTCCACAACGGGTTGCCGCGGGCCGATCAAGATGTGGCCTGCTTCCACGGCGGCAGCTGCACCTCTGCGATCTCGCTCTGCTCCAGCACTGGGATCTTCAGCACCGTGCCCGGCTCGAGGATCAGAGGCACCGGGTTGCTGGTGTCACCGACCAGCTCAGGGTTGGCCATCAGGATGTGATGCAACAACTTGGCGTCACCGTAATAGCGGTGCGCGATCAGATCCCATCGCTCACCCGGCCGGGTGGTATGTTCAAGGTAAGTCTGGCTCATCTCAGCCTCCGGAGAGCGGGGTTGAGGGCGGCGCGCACCACACCGGCCGCCGCATCGCGCAGGCCACCCAGCGGGCTGGCGCTCTCGATCAGCTCAACCTCGATCTCGACCCGAACCAGTCGGCCTTTGGGCGTGGTTTTCTGCCGCCTGATGCGCAGACGCTCGATGACGTAGACGCTGACGTCGAAGCCCTTCAGATCGAAGAACAACTTCATCGGCACGCGCCCCTGAAACGCCAGATCAATCTTGCGCAGTTCAGATTCCGGATCGCAGAAGGTCTCATCGAAAAAGAACCGCAGCTGCTTTGTGCCAGCATCGTTGCCGAGATCCTGAAGAACGGGCTTGCCGCGCACCACGGCATGCTGTGCCAAGCGCGCGGATTTCGCCTCGGTGTCTGCGGTCGGGCCGGTCAGATGATCGGTGCCAATGATGGAGTCGCCAAACAAGCCAAGCATCAGTTGTGGCTCCTGCGCTCAGCGTCCCGAACCTCATCGGCCAGTTCGTCCTTGAAGCGCTGCAGCTCGTCCTTGAGCCGGGCCAGCGTGTCAGCATCAACACTGCCATCAATGCGCAGCGTCATGGGCGCAGATATCGAAACCGACCCGCCACCTGATCGCGCGGTGACATATTGCGACCCGTTTGCGCCGCCATCCGCAATCGCGGCACCAGTTCCGCCAGCTGCAAGGGCGCTCGACAGCGCAGCCGCGCGTGCGACCTTGGTCGCGGTGGATGCGTTGCCAATACCAAAGGGACCACCCACCGGCCCTGACGCGGCAGGGCGAGAGGCAAGTTGGGCAATGCGGGCGCGATTGCCTGCTTCATTGCCCTGCGCCCATTCCCATGCGGATTTCATCCAGTCGGGAACCATGCCAGACAGCTTGGCGGAAATCGTTTCAACCATCGTGGACAGAATGGACGCCATTCCATCCCAGATGGCCTGCATGTAGGAAACGCCTGTGTCATAAAGCTCGCCGGTCAGACTGGACAGTGTCGCGGGCAGGTTCATGACGCCGGACACAACACTCCCGACTGCTTCGCCCGCGTTGACGCCCCATTGCCGCCAGGCACCGGCGCTGGCATCGAGCGGTCCCACCAGTTTGGTCATCCAGTTCCAAAGGTCCGATGCGACATCGACAATCCCCTGCACGAGCGGCCGGGCAGGACCGAGACTGGCCATGAAGGCCTCACCAAAGCCTTTGAAGAAGGACACCAGACCCGACCAGTTATTGTAGATCCACGTCCCCGCCATGGCGAAGCCGACCACCAACGCGCCGATCCCGGTGGAGATGATCGCAAACCGGATCGCAATGAAGGCGGCGCGGACCAGTTTCAGCGGGTTCAGCATCGCAAGCATGACCGATCCGAGACGCAACGCGCCACCAGCAGCGGAGGCAAATCCGATAACAGCCAGAGAACGGGCGGCCAGAAGCGCACCAGCGGTAAACTGAACCAGTCCAACCGCCGCGCCGATGATGAAGCCCCGGAACGGGATCGCCAGCACCGCCAGTGCCAGATTGCGCCAGCCCCCCAAGGCGTCGGCGGCGGATTGCAGGAGGGGATGCAGGGTCTGCCAGAACGCAACAGCCCCTGCACCGAAGCTCCAGATCGCATCCAGCCCGATCATGATGTGATTGGCGATGCGCTTGGCCCAAAGCTCCAGCTCGCCCGAGGCCTCCAGCCGGTTGATTTCGTCCAGGACAAGTTTGAGCTTGCTCTTCATCCAGTCGAAGACACCCGCGTCCATGATCATCCGCTGGAACTTGGTCCACTGGTCGGCAAGATTGGATGTCATGCCATCAAAGGTCAGCGACAGGCGGTCCATTGCGCCGCCGTATTTCTCATCGAAGATGCCGAGGATCGCGGCCTGTATCGCCTGTCGGTCATTGGCCAGCGCGCGGACGATCTTGGTGGTGCCATCCTTGCCGGTATAGGAATACTCGAAGTGTTTCCCAACCTTGGCGGCCTTGATGCCCAGTTCCTTGAGCCGTTCATTCTCGCCCGTAACCGCATCGGCCATGGCTTCAACCGATTGCATAAGAGGCTTGTTCATCGCGGCCGAGGCATTGCCGAGTTTCTTCAGCATGCCATTGGTGGGATCGAGACCGTAGGCGCGGAGCTGCACGAAGGACTCCATGACCTGGTCAAGCTCATAGGGTGTTCTGACGGCAAAGTCTTCGACCCAGCTCATGGCCTCTTTTGCCGCCAGCGCAGTTCCTTCGGTCGTGGTCAGAACGGTCTCGAATTTCTCGAACTGGCGGGCCGGGCCGAGCATCGCAGCCCCTGCGGCCGAGACGGTTCCGGAATAGGCGGCAAACAACCCGCCAGCCAGAACAGCCGCGCGACCCACGCCCATGATCCCGGATCGCATCATGGCCGCCGAGGATCGCAGTCGGGTTGTCTGGGTCGCAATCGCCTGATTGGTACGCCGGATCCCGGATCGCAGCACGTCCTGCGCGCGGTCCAGGCGGCGGACTGCGCCGGTGTACAGATCGGTGGCGCGCTTGGCCGCAGCGGATGTCCGCGCCGAGACCTTGTTGGCCAGCTCGGTTGCGCGGCCCATGCGTTTCTGCAGGGCAATAAACCGCCGCGCCGGGCGGGAAGCCTTGTCGATCAGCTTCAGCACCATTTCGGCTTTGCGGCGGCTCATGTGTCGTCCTTCGGTTTGGTCTGGTTTTTGATGGCCTCGGCAATCACCCGGTCATATTCGAGGCGCTCATCCCGCCAGAAGCAGAACTCTGCCTCGGACATGTTCATCAGCTCGGAATGGGAAAACCCGCAATCGATCAGATGGACATGGTCAAGCGGGGTGCTTCGACCTGAACTCAGGCCGTTGCGTTTCCCTCTTCATCGTCGCCGCCCATGACCTCACCGATCAGATGGAGCGCATCTCCGTTTGGGATCAGGCTCTTGAACTCTTCGATGGTGATCTTTTCATCGTCGAACTTGCACAACAGGACGATGTAGATATCGACAGTGCTGAACACCTTATTCTTGGCAATACCTTGCGCACGCATCCACAAATCGTGCGGCTGGAACTTCGGCCACGTCACCTTGATGCCAGTTTCGGGCAAGGTCGTATCATCCAAGCCGGAGTTATCAGCTTTGTGCTTCTTCAGGCGGGCGATGACGCCAGCATCCTCGGCGGGAGTTTCGGTTTTGGTTTCCATTTCGGGGTCTCCAGGGCAGTTCAAGGGCAAAGGTGGCAGGCTCCGCGAATGCCCCAGAACGGAGCCTGCCGGTCATGGCAACGTGTCGGAACTCACGCCACCAATTCACGATCAATCAGGCCAGACGTCCTCGCCGCCGACCTTGTAGATGTTGGCAAAGAGATCGACCTCGACCAGCGGGGTTTCCGAGCTGAGGAGGCGCTGCATCAGGTAGGTGGCAGTAAACTCACCTGTCGCCTCCTGTGCCTCGCCCTTTTTGACGGCGGCAAACGCGCTCTTGTTGAACAGCGCCTTGACGTGCGTAACCAGCGTGTCGGATTTCTCCTCGTTCAGACCGTCCGCATCGAAGACATCGATCTTTTGATGCACCTGGAAGGGCACGGCCTTGTTGGGGCGCGAGAAGATCTTCACCATGTCCGGTTCGGGGAACATCAGCTTGATGCTGCCCGTTAGCCCGGCGAGGCCGCGCGCAGGCAACATCAGCACACCGACAGAGCCAAGCGTATCATGTTCGACCGTACGGCTTTCCAGCTCGGGAATGTTGAACTCGTTGCAGATGCCCAGCAGTTCCTTGTCTTCAAGGTAGACCGGGGCGTCTGTGACCTGCCCATATTGCAGCATGTCTCAGGCTCCTTTCTTACGCAGCCAGCCCGAGGGCGTTGCTGATCAGGTTGAGGTCGATGTTGCGGTCCACGGTGATGCGCTCCATCACGCCGACCGGCGCATAGTCGAGCCGCCAGAAGAACTGACCCTGCGCTACCGATGTGCGCGTGGTTTGCTTGCGGTCGAAACGGAACTGGCCACCGTAAAGCACCGGGTCGTTGCCGGTCATCCTGGATTTGAGCCAGTCGTTGATGCCCTCCTCAAGGAACTCGATCCGGGCCGGGTTGCCGTTGCGGTCCTTGTGCTGATCGAGATAGGCCAGCACAGATTCATCCAGCATGTCCTCGGTGAACTGAACATGCAAGAAGTTGCGCATGTCGGTGTCGGTCGGGTGCGCCAGCGAACGGTTGCCCGAGGTGTGCGGGCCTTTGCCCCAGCGCTCCTCGGTTGTCACAACGCCTGCGTCCCGCAGACCCTGCACATCGGACTGGCGGTCGCCGGGAATGTAAAGCACGGGCGTCTCCGCCTCCTCGATGCCAAGGATCGGGCGGTTCGAAGGCGAGTGGTGATAGCCGTTTTCGACAATGGTGCGCAGCCAGATCCCGGCAAAGCGCGCCGAATAGGGATCAAGTCGCGTTTGCCCGGCGTTTTCGGTGTCGGCCACCCGCATATGCGGCCAGACCGCGACCAGGCGGCGACTGTTTGTCTGCAGGTCGAAGCTGCCCGATGGACCACGCGCCTCGATCACCTTTTGCGAGGTCTGCCCGGTAGGCGTGTCCAGGATCGCACGGCCCCGGATCCGGTTGCAGATGGTCTCCAGCTCGGCGCGCACGCCGGTCGGGTACCTCGATCCGTTCGCCGGTAGTCGGATCCTGAACCTTGCGCATTTTGAGTGTCGGCGCAGTGTCCGGACCATCCTTGCCCAGGCGTTTCAGCCCGGCCGCGCCGATGGCCTGAACGCCGCAGGAGCATTTCCAGCCATTGGGCGGGTAAATCCGTTCCCAGATCGGATCGTCATGGCGGAACACCTTGCCGTCCCAGACCAGATGCTCTTCGCGGGGCTGCTTGGGTTCTCGGGTCTCCGCGTGGACATAGAGCCAATACGGACGCAGCTTGATCACATCCGGATCACGCATCTGCTTCAGGCGACCGGCCTGATGGGCGGCGCGCAGGTTGGTGTCGTAGATCACCCGCGTGCGCCAGTTACGCCCGCCATTGTAGTCCCAGCCATGACGGGTGACGATCTCGTCAAAGCTCTTCCGGAACGCCTCCAGCCCACCGTCACCATTTATGGCCTTGTCCAACGCGCCGCGCAGATCCTCGACCAACGACACGGAATCGGCACCGGCGACAACAAAGGCGCGGTCGTGCGCCTGGTGCAACGTGTCGGTCCAGATCTTGCTGGGCAGGCTCACCTTTTGCCGATGGAACTCCTGCGCCTCTTTGAACGTCACTGTTCCAATCTTTGGTTCGGCCAGAGCCGGGCCGTCCTCGTCCAACACTTCCCCGCGGCCGATCAGCTCCGCCAGCGCCAGAGCATCACCCAGAGCATCAACATAGGGAATGTCATCGACCAGTCGCGTCTGCCAGCCCAGCAACGCCTGCCGAACCTCGTCTGCATCGTCCTGCAGGCCGGTCGCCGTCTTCAGCTCGCGGATCCACGCCTCGTGCGTCGGACGGATCGCCGCCTCGGTGGCCGCGATCAATTCCGTGATCGACACGCTGCCGTCATCGGCAAAGGCTATGTCAGGAGTTTTTTTTTGAGTGTCTGATGTGGCGGCAGGCGCGACTTCCTGCATTTCGCAATCAAAGACATCGTCCATATGCACGCCGATATCTTTGGGCTCATAACCCGCCTCACGCGCGGCCTTGAGCGCATCCATGTCTTTGATGCGCCGTTCGGCTCGTTTGCGCTTCAGCTCCTCCTGCGCCATCTCGTTGGCAGGCCGGGGACGCCAGATCTTTGGCAAGGCCGCAGTCGGATAATTGAACTCACAGAGCCAGCGGACGAAGGTGTTGTTTAGTGTCCCGGACAACAGATCGCTGTCGCTGTCGACCAGGGCATCCAGAATATCAGCGTGGGTCTCAGATGCTGCCCGCGCGCCAGTGTCGCCCATTTCGGTGGTCAGCGTTTCACCCAGCACCGCCTTGGACATTTACGTCACTGGATGACCGCCAATTCTCGCGAGCTGCCAACGCCTCAATGCCTTGACGGGTGTTTGGCAGTGATACGAAACCTGCCATTGACCATTCTTTGGAGGTTTTCCAATCACTCATCGACTAGCCCTCCAGCGTGCCATTTTGGCGCTCTTACGAGCAGCAAGTGCGCGCTCCTGTTCTTCGATGAAGTGCAACTCTATTAGATCGTTGTAGCGTTCCGGAACAACGACCAAGCCAAACTGTTCGGCGATGAAACCTAGCAACCCGTGCTGGCCAGTTACGTGGATCATCGCGACGAACCGTTCCAGTGTGATACGATGGCTTTCCCGCGCCTCGCTAGCATAGGCGTCCAGCATGTTCTTGCTGATCTCTTCGCCCAGATACTTGGACATTGCTTCGGCGATCTGATCCCGACTCAACTCCGATGCCTTCAACGCTCGGCTAACCGCACGAGCGATCTGACTGGCCAGATTGCCGCCCGTGGTCACTTCAGGTGGCAGTGTCACAGCCACTTGCGGCGGCTGCCAGTCGGTGAACATGTCCAGCGTGTTCGGGTCACGGAGGCGAGGCATCACTCCAGCCCTCCGACTAGCGCAGCCTCTATCTCAGGAAAGCACCCCAGTAGGTAGGGGCCAAACAGTACGGCCAGCATCAACACTACAAATGCAAGGCCCGCCACAACTTCGGAAAAGGCTGTCTCATTCACCCGAATAAGGGTCTTTGTGGAATCGTCAGTTACGCGGATCAGATACAGGCGCTTCATGTTCAAACCGCCACCATTTTTTGACTGGTTTTCGTGCCGCTGAGCGCGTTAAACTGCTTACGGATGTGGGGATGAAGCGGAATTCCAGCTTTGTCATACCGGTTCGGCCAGATCTCGTGGGCAGCCTTGCCCAGGAAGTCTGCAATAACCTGCTCTCCGCTGTGGCACGGCTCCTGTAGAGCCTTGCTGACGGTTCGGGGGGCAATGCCGCTGGCGCGTGCAATGGATGCAAGGGTCCGCCCCTGCTTCTGCACGGCTGCCAGAATATCGGCAGGATGCCAGTTATGGGCATTCTGGTTCATCTGCTCATCCTGTGTTCTGCTCTGGGCGGTTTTTCTTGGCTGTTTAACGCGCCTCTGAGCATGAACATGAACGAAATATCGTTATCATGCAACGAAAAATCGAGTTGCATGTTCGATTTTTCGATTAATCCGCCAGTAGGCGGGGGAAGTTGTTGTTTTCAAACAGCTTTCCATAACATGCAATTGAGGTTGGAACGTGCAAATCTTGTTTGCATGTTTCTGAGAGGTAACATGCAAACACTTGCCGACCGGATCTTCCAGGCTTTTCAAACTGACAATGTGCGAAAAATCGCCAAGATGTGCGATATACCGCCAAGCACACTTTCGAGTATTGTATCCGGCTCACAGCCTCGTCTAGACAACCTTCTGGCTCTTGCCGAAGGTGCAGGTATTAGCGTTGAGTGGCTAGCAACAGGTAGAGGCCAAATGCGGTCCTCTGAGGGTTGGGAAGACAACACACGCTGGAGCTACACATATCCTACATATCGGCAGGAGCTAGCTCAGCGTCTTGAGACGTTAATGGAGGGATTTTCTACAGACAGAGAGGCTGCTGAGGCAGCAGGAGTCAGCACGCAGCAACTAAGAAAGTGGCGAGGACACGTCAAAAAGACTGAAAACATACCGAGAGTACCTGTAGAGGCGTTGTTGTCGCTGGCTGATGCGGCGGACGTCAGTTTTAATTGGCTTGCGACGGGACAAAAGGCCGACGAAGTCGCAATTCCAGTCAATACGGCTGACAACAGCCGGTTGACGATTACATCAAGCAGTTTTTGCGCGATACCTCGGTACAACGTCCAGCTTTCGGCAGGAAGCGGAAGCTTTGTAGAGCGCTCTGAGGTTCTTAACCACATACCCTTCAACGTTGATTTCTTTGAACGGTACCTGCAGCGTAGTGCTGATGACATGATCATTGTGGACGCTCGGGGGGATAGCATGCAACCAACCATGCGTGACCGAGACCTACTGATGATCGACACATCTACGGCAAAAAGACCCCTTACGTCGGCAATTTATGGCTTTACCTTTGGGCAAGACGTCTACGTGAAGCGTCTTTTTGTGACTCCGGATGGCATCATCGCCAAATCTGACAACAAGGACTACGGCGAATTCACCATTCGAGCAGAGGATATGGCCCAGTTCCACCCAATAGGTCGCGTTGTCTGGATTGGTCGTACGCTCTAAGCGTCGGCCTTTCTCATTTTCTGTTCATTCCGACCCATTTTGTCCGAAAGTTTGAGCCGATTGTTAGCACTCCGCTCATTTTTGTCCGACAGCCTTGATGCGCCTGGGCTTACGTTACCGCCATATTTTTAAAGCCTTCTGGGCTGTCGCACCCTAAAACTCGTTTGTCCGGAATAACTCACCCCCCCACACCTTTATGTGCGCGAAGGTTACCCTAGGGTCAGGCTTCATAACCAATAGATGACGGTTGCTGCGAGCGCGATGGCAGAAAGGAATACTTTGGGACAGCGGTCATAGCGGGTTGCGACGCGTCTCCAGTCCTTG